>CAYTFO010000061.1:16000-18514 GCA_964437135.1 uncultured Roseivirgaceae bacterium
GTGTTGAAAGATATCCTGGAGTTATTAAAAATAGGAAAACTATCAGGTGTTGCCTTAGATGTATTGGAGAATGAAAAACTAAATAGCCTGAATGAAGAAGAAAAAGCAGTTCTATCGGAGTTATCAGGGATGTTTAATGTGTTGTTTACTCCACATATAGCCGGGTGGACATTTGAATCATATAAGAGAATAAATGAAGTTCTTGCTTCAAAAGTAGCAGCTCTTCATCTTTGAATTTGTTGCTCAATTCTTATTATATTTGCAAACTTATATTTTGAAAACGACAATGAAACGGCTCAAATGGGCCGTTCTTTTTTATTTATAGCAAATCGTAAATGTCATGGCAGTAAATTATTACACAAAAGAAGGGTTGCAGAAACTCAAAGATGAGCTTAATGAACTTAAGACAAAAGGAAGGGCAGATATTGCTAAACAAATAGCAGAAGCTCGGGATAAAGGAGATTTGAGCGAAAATGCTGAATACGATGCGGCTAAGGATGCTCAGGGATTATTGGAATTAAAAATATCCAAGCTGGAAACGGTTGTGGGAAATGCCAGGGAGATTGATGAGTCCACAATAGATATCTCAAAAGTTTCTATTCTTTCTTCCGTGAAAATCAAGAATCTTAAAAATGGAATGGAGGTAAAATATCAATTGGTAGCTGAAGAAGAGGCTGATCTGAAAAGTGGTAAGATATCTATAAAATCCCCAATTGGACAGGGACTGTTAGGTAAAAAATGTGGAGATGTTGCAAAAATTAAGGTTCCGGCTGGCGATATGGAATTTGAAATTCTAGATATTACATTGGATTAATATGGCTTCAATATTTACACACATAATTAACAAAGAAATTCCCGCTCATATTATAGCTGAAAATGATGAATTTCTAAGCTTTTTAGATATCAGTCCTTTAGTAGAAGGACATGCATTGGTCATACCTAAAAAAGAAGTTGACTACATTTTTGATCTGGATAAAGAAACTTTTTTGGGACTGCATGAATTCACCAGGGGAGTTGCAAGAGCAATCGAATCAGTAATTACCTGTGAGAGGATTGGAGTTACAGTAATGGGATTGGAGGTTCCTCACGCACATATTCATTTGATTCCTATTAACACAATGGATGATATGAATTTTAGCAAAGTTAAATTGAGCCCGGATTCCAGTGAATTAGCTGAACTAGCAAAAAAGATTTCAGCTGCTTATAAGTCTATTTAATCCTTCCCGGATTTTCAGAAATAAAGGCTTTCCAGCTTTTTTTTGAATTAAGCTTTTTGCCTCCCTGATAATGATGGCAAAGAGCAACTGCAAGAGCATCTGTAGCATCCAGTAACCTGGGTGCTTCTTTTATGTTCAATAAAGTCATAATCATAGAAGATACCTGTTCTTTTGAAGCATTTCCATTTCCGGTCACGGATTGTTTGACTTTTTTTGGAGCATATTCTATTATTGGCAAGTCTTTGGAAAGAGCAGCTGCCATTGCTACTCCCTGTGCCCTGCCTAATTTCAGCATTGATTGAACATTTTTACCATAAAAAGGAGCTTCTAAGGCAACTTCATCTGGTGCATATTCTTCAATAAGATGATTTATTCTTTCGAATATTTTTTTAAGCTTTATTTCGTGATTTGAATACTTTGAGAGGTGTATTACTCCAAATTGCATTAATTTGATTCCGGAATCCTGAACCAATATAATACCATATCCCATTACATTTGTTCCTGGATCCAAACCTAAAATTATTTTCTCTTTTTTATTCAATGAGTTTAATAACAAGAATTCAATTCAAAACTATTTCAGACATTCCAAAACTACCACTTTATTACCTGAAGATTGTAATTAGCCTGATATGTATTTATATCATTTATTCGCAGGTAAAGGAGAGGAACTCATTTACTCTTATAAATTTTGAATTTGATTACATTGACTTCTTATTGATTTTTTTGGTCATTATGTTAATGCCCGTGAATTGGTACCTTGAAAGTCTAAAGTGGCATTCAATAAATACTAAATATGATTCTGGAATTAAGTTTAATAGATCATTTAAACAAATTATCGACGGATTAATATTTAACTGGATTTTCCCGTTTACCACCGGGGATTTACTGGCCAAATATGATAAAAACAGTTCTTTGAATTTAAATTCAAAAAGAATTGCTCTTCATCGAATTAGTTCAATTTTACCTACTGTCATATTTGGATCACTTGCTGTTGTTATTTGGTTCATTGAATTCGATAATTTACATTCAAATCTCACAGTATTTATTACTGCTTCTATTGTTTTTCTATTATTGATTTGGTTTCAGAACAAGGTTATTTTTTTATCTTTCATTAGGTATGCAGTCTTTACCTTTCAATATTTTCTTTTATTGAGGGTATTTAATGAAGATTTAAATGGAGTTTTGCTATTAATGGGAATTTTTTGGGTCTTTCTTTTTAGAAGTTTTATACCAGGATTGTTTGGAGGGTTTGGGATTAGGGAAGCATCTTCTTTGCTTTTCTTCGAGAATTATATTT
>CAYTFO010000062.1:0-10653 GCA_964437135.1 uncultured Roseivirgaceae bacterium
CTTAGATTCCGAAGGCTTGCAGACTCTACTACAATTTTCAATAAGGAGAATTTTCACATTGATGGTTTGGATAATCCAATAGAGATATATGGATCAAAATATGATTCGCTTGAGTATTTTCTGGTGTTTAAAAATGGGTTTAAAGAAAACAGGTCTTATGACCTTGAAATAATAAACATCAATTCAAATGAAGGAACTCCCCTTGTAACACCTGTAGAAAGTTTTATTTATGATTCGCAGCCTCCAATTATCAAAAGTGTATTCTACAAGAATGACACATCAATCTTTGTAATCTTCAATGAGGAATTAGAACTCTTCTCGGCTATCAATCCTACTAATTATTTGATTGATTCCATGCAGATCAAAGAATCAATTTTGATTAGTAGAGATACAATTTTACTGACATTTAACGAGCCTCTTGAAAGTGAACAGGATATTGATTTGAAGTACTTTGGACTTGCAGATTTGAAAGGAAATGAAGTTCATGACATTGAAAATTTCCATTTTAAGTTTGATTTACAACCTCCAATATTGGTAGATGTAAATCAATACAGTCCTGACGAAATAAAACTAAGGTTTCATGAAATAGTCGATTACAAAGATGCTTTTATATGGATCGATGGAAAACTTACGGATAGTTTAAGTTATTATTTTGGCGATTTCTATACATTATTGGTCGGTTGTAATAATTATTTAGATGCTAATGAAGTTGAGATTAAAATATCTGGGGTAAAAGATTTTAGCAATAATCAAAGGAATGATACTATAGAAATTAAAAAGAGCTTTAAAAATTCAGTAACAGAGTCTTTCTATACAAACCATAAAAATATTTATCTACAGTTTTCACATTCTACAGTATTTAAAAACTTTCAATTTCATCTTTCAGATAACAAAGTATCAACTATTGATTCATTAAATATCTATTCGTGTATTTTAAATCTTGAAAATGAAGTAGCAGAAATTAATCAACTTATCATTTCTGATGATGGACTAATTGATCAGAAGTTAGATACAACCATAAGTTTGAAGTTTGATCATTTTTATAAAAACTATGAATTCATTGATCAAAACACACTTGAGCTAAGATTTGAAGTTGGAATTGCAGAGATTGATCAATCCAACTTTAAGAATCCTTTAATACCAGACATCGCTTTTATTTCTCATCAGGATTCGAGAAATCTTAGATTATATTTTGAAAGTCAAATTCCTGATGATAGTACGATGAGTGTATGTTGGGATTCAATTTATTCTATTGCTGGTCGAATCCTACCAGGACACTGTGCGGATATTTACAGAGATACACAAGGACCAACTGTTTCAAGAGTTTTATCTGACCACGGAAATAAAATTTTTGTTTATTTCAATGAACCAATATCCCCACTTGATCAACCGAATCTTCAGATCAAAGTTGAGAATCAACAGGTTATTGAAGCAGAATTATTGGGGGATACATTATTGATGATTGTGATGGAAGATCTTGTCTTCAAACAGGATTATCAGCTTGAATTATATTCCATTGAGGATTTGTTTCGGAATGTCACTGATAGGATTTCCTTTTTATTTACATATTCACCACCTTTACTACCAAAAAATGGGGATATTTTTATAAATGAGATTATGTTCGACCCATCAGAATCAGGAAATCTTCCTAATATTGAATACGTCGAAATTGTCAATGTTTCTAACCATTCATTTAATCTTAAATATCTAATATTTTCAGACACAAGGTCTGATGTTGTCTTACCCGACATTCAAATTCATTCAGGTGTTTATATTGTATTAGGTCCTAAGGATTTGATTGATTTCTATCCGGAAAATAAAGTTGTAAGTGTTTCTTCTTTTCCAACCTTAAATAATGATAAGGATAGTCTGTCTTTAAGATTATTTAATGGTGAAGTTATAGATCAAATAAGCTACTCTACGGCAGAGTTTGGAAGTATTGAAGGCAAATCTTTGGAAAAAGTAAATCCAAGAGCTTGGTGTACAAAATTTGATAATTGGGGGTATTCAACTGATGAAAAGGGAGGCACTCCAAATGAGAAAAATTCCATATATAATGATTCAGTTGATTTAAGAAACCCAGAGATTGTTCATCATTATTTAAATTCTGAAAAGCAACTCGTCATTACATTTAATGAAACCTTGGATACATCGAGATTGGAAGAGATAAAAATTATTTCAGAACAATTAAAATTGAAACGAATTCAGGCAATCAGTGACAGTACTTTGGTTATTGATTTTACGGAGAAATCACAGTTTGGAAAAAATTACCAAGTTAATCTGGATGCAGTTTTTGATTGTTCAGGGAATATTTTGCTGGGGAATGATATAGAATTTGGTTTACCAGTTACCCCAAAATTTAATGATCTGGTAATAACAGAAGTGATGTTTGATCCGGATCCAGTGAAGAGCCTCCCAAACATGGAGTATTTCGAAATCCTTAATAAATCTGATAGTCTAATCTCCTTAGAAGGAGTGCAATATTCTGATAATTCAGGATTCTCATCATTCATTGGTGGTAAAATCAAACCAGGCGAATATTTAATTATTTGCCCTGGAGATTTGCTTATGGATATAAATTATAAAAGAATCGATTCCTGGAGATCTTTGAATAATAGTGGAGAAGAGATTGAACTTTGGTCGAATGAGAATCTAATTTTCAAACTTGATTATGAAAAACTGATTGAGAACCTTTCAGCAAATACTGGAGGGACATCATTGGAAATGATAGATTATTATCTTTCGTGCAAAGAGATTGAAAACTGGAAGTACTCAATTGATGAAAGCGGTGGAACACCCGGAAGATTAAATTCGGTCAGCTCTCAATTAAATGATAAAATACCACCTCAATTGCTGGAAGTTGAAAAGACGGATTCGTTAACATATCGGTTAACTTTTGATGAGCAATTGAATTTAAATTTATCATTGGAGAGGGAAGCTTCCCCTTGGGTAAGTTACGAATCCACTAATTCCATTCAGGTTAAATTTGAAAAACCTCTTCCACAAAACAGTATTTTTGAATTAAATCTGGAAGATATTGAGGATTGTGCGGGAAACACTAATTCCTTTGTGATCAATTTGTACTCTCCAGCAGTTGAAATTAAAGATTTATTTATAAGTGAAGTGCTATACGATCCCTATCCGGGAGGAGTTGATTTTATAGAGTTTTACAATGCTTCAGATAATATTTATGATTTGCAGGATATTGTAATTGCTTTAGGTAGCGAAAACTACCAACCATTTGAAAAGTCTGAAATTTTTCTTCCCAAAAGTTTTCTGGCAATTACAAATGACACTTCAATATTAAGTGAAAACTATGAGCTGGGTAATCTCAAACAAGTTGAAAGACTTCCAAATTTTCCTAATGGAGAAGCAGGTTTTTCTATCAGGAAAGAGTCATTAATTGACTCCGTTTTTTATTCAGATAAATTTCATTCCATTTTCATCAATGATACTGAGGGGATATCGCTTGAAAGAAACTATTATTCAGGGTTTGCTTTGAAAGATGATCATTGGTTTTCCTCATCTGCATTTAATAATTATGCTACACCCGGTTATAAAAACAGTATAGATATTCAAGATAAGGGAAATGAAATTCTGTTGATTGAACCTAAAATGTTTATTCCTAACTCAAAAAGAGCAGATATTCAGCCATTTACAAATTTCAGTTTTAAAAAGCAGAACATTGGGTTGATGGTATCGATAAGAGTGTTTGATCAGCAAGGTTTTCTGGTGAAAACTATTTCAAATGGGGAATTGGTTAATAGCTATTCAAACTTTATCTGGGAAGGTTCCACTGACTCACAAAACTTAGTTTCACCCGGGAGATACATTGTTTACTATGAAGCCTGGAGTGAAGAAGGGCAGTTGTATAAAGGATATGATACAGTTGTTGTGGGGTGGAATGATTAAAAATAAAAATGGCGATGATCTATAATTGAAAACCATCGCCATTTATTGCAAACAAAAAATTTATTATTCCTTATAGATTTTAACAATGATTTCCCCTTCTTCGGTCACATAACCACGGTACATTCCTTCGGAAGAAAAGGGCATGGATACATTTCCATCTTTATCCAGCGCAACAAGACCTCCGGAACCACCCATTTCATATAATTCATTAATTACCTCTGTTGCAGCTTCATCGACATTCTTTTTTTCGTATTTCATTTTAGCTGAAACATCATAAGCAGCAACACCTCTTATAAAGTATTCGCCATGTCCAGTTGAGGATACTCCACAAGTTTCATTATCTGCATAGGTACCCGCTCCGATTATAGGTGAGTCTCCAATTCTACCCCATTTTTTATTCGTCATTCCACCTGTAGATGTTCCGGCACATAGGTTTCCATTTTGATCCAGTGCGATTGCACCTACAGTTCCGTATTCTTTTTTTGGTCTATTGATTTTCATCAATTGCTCAAATCTTCGTTCAGTTCTGAAATATTCTGGCTCTACCAGTTCAAGTCCCTGCTCTTTACTAAAATCATCAGCTCCTTTACCTGAAAGCATCACATGCGGTGAATTTTCCATAACTTCATATGCTGCAAGAATCGGATTTTTTACTGTTTTCACACCAGCTACAGCGCCGGCATTTCTGTCTGAACCTCGCATAATGGATGCATCTAGCTCATTCTCTTCATCTGCAGTAAAAACAGCACCTACCCCTGCATTGAATAGGGGGGAATTTTCCATCACATTGATGGTTTTCATTACAGCCTCACAGCCTTCACCACCATTTTTCAAAACATCATATCCCACCTGCAGGGCCTCGGTCAATTTGTCTCTGTAGGCTTTTTCTGTTTCATCATCCATATTGGACTTGAGTATAGTTCCAGCACCACCATGAATCACTAAAACTGCTTTAGGAAGATTATTTGTCATTATTTCGGCATTCTTAACCTCTTTTTCGGAGGAAGGAGCCTGACAACTTATTAAAATAATTAGCGTTAGAAATATAAATTTTGAATTTTTCATTGCATTAATATTGTTTTATTTATAAGGTTAATCTTACTAGATTAGCGCAAAATTACAGACAGTTACCAAGAATAAAATTGTTCTATTATGGCTGAAAAAACAAGATACTCTTCTGAAGAACTTCAAGAATTTGAAAATTTAATTTTAGAAAAGCTTGAAAAGGCAAAGAACGAACTAAATACTCTACGTGCGTCCTTAACCAGAAGTTCTGAAGAAGGAACTGACGATACATTTGGAAATGTAAAGACTCTGGAAGACGGCGCAGATACTGCCGAAAAAGAACAGTTGAGTCAACTAGCCGCCCGCCAACAAAAATTCATCAATAATTTGGAGAATGCCCTGATCCGCATAAAAAATGGAACATATGGTATATGTGTTGATACTGGTAAACTGATAAGTAAGGAAAGGTTGAGAGCAGTTCCACATACCATGCACTCCATTGAAGCAAAACTTGGTAAAACGAATTAATGGATTTTCTTCTCAATCATATTGAGGCATTAATTTTTTGCTCTCCAAAACCTTTGACAGAGAAAGAAATCCTTGAATGTTTGATTGAGATGTTTGAGGCAGAAATACCTGAGACGGATATTACATCCAGTCTTGAAAAGATCTCCGAAAAATATAAAGATGATGAGTACTCCTTTGAGCTTGTAAAAAGTGGAGGAGGGTACCAGTTTCTTACAAAGCCTGCTTATCAGGCAAGCATAGGTATACTTCTTAAGCAACAATCAAAAAAGAGGTTATCTAATTCATCTCTTGAAACACTGGCCATAATTGCATACAAGCAACCGATCACCAAAACAGAAATTGAACAGATCAGAGGAGTAAACTGTGATTATGCTGTCACTAAATTGTTAGAAAAAGAGCTTGTTGAAGTTAAGGGAAAGTCTGACACTATCGGAAGACCGATGCTATACGGAACAAGTCAAAAGTTTATGGATTATTTTGGGATCAATGATCTAAAAGACCTTCCTACCCCCAAAGATTTCGCTGTGGATGAAAATGTCATAGGAGATCAAAATGAATAATGGCTAAATATCAAAAAAAGGCTGGAAAAGAAACCAGTCAGGAACCAATACGTCTCAATCGTTTCATCGCTAATGCAGGAGTATGCTCAAGAAGAGATGCGGATGAATTGATTAAATCAGGTAAAATTAAAGTCAATGGCAACATAGTTACTGAGCTAGGCACTAAAGTTAAGCGAACTGATAAGGTTGAATATAAAGGGAAGTCACTGAGAGCCGAGAAACTTCAGTATGTATTGCTTAATAAACCTAAGGACTACATTACCACGATGGATGATCCTCACAATCGGAAAACGGTGATGAAATTAGTGGAAAATGCCTGTACCGAAAGAATTTTTCCAGTTGGCAGATTGGATCGACAAACTACTGGCTTACTACTGTTTACCAACGATGGGGAACTTGCGAAAAAACTAACTCACCCCTCTTTTAAAATTAAGAAAATCTATCAGGTAGAAATAAATAAACCTATTGAAAAGGACGATTTCGATAAAATTCTGAAAGGTGTAAAGCTGGATGATGGAGTTGCTTATGTTGATGAGCTAGCATTAATTGGTGACGGTGGTAGCACACTGGGTATAGAAATCCATATAGGAAAAAACAGAATTGTCAGGAGAATCTTCGAATCTCTTGGTTATGATGTAGTAAAACTTGATCGTGTGATGTTTGGTACATTGACAAAAAAAGATCTCTCCCGGGGAAAATGGCGACATTTGGGACCGAAAGAGATCATGAATCTAAAAAATTCAGTAAAGAGATCTTAGTTAATTGAGCTGCTCAATATCTCCAAATTGTTATTAAGTATCATATGAATTGAGTTTTCTGTTGCACTGAAACCTGTAACAGGCATGTATGTACCTTCATTTCCGAGTATATTAATGCAATCATCACTTACCTTATAAACAGCATCTATTTGATAGTTTCGTGGACTGTTTAACGTTTTTAGAGATATGGGTCTCCCATTATTGTCAATCTTTAACATAAATCCTCTGGTATCAGTATTATTGGAACCAGCAGTTATCAGTTTTTGGTCAAAACCTTTGATAGTATTAAAGTTACCAGCTATCATATAGCCATCCTGAATGTTAAAAATATCTGTAATATCTCCCTTGTATTCATTTCTATATTGCCATTGCAGGTCACCCAGAATATTATAATTTGCAATGATCAATTCGTTAGAGATAAAAATATCTTTCATAAAATCATCGCCTTTATATGCTATCGTCAGTGAATTATCACGTTCATTATAATTCATAAGTCTTGGATAATTTTGCAGCAAAAGTCTTCTGCTAAGAGTTACTTCTCCTGTTTCATCCAATAGAATCAGGTGATTTATTCTATCATTTGTTTCAGGATTTAAACCATTCAAGACTAAAGCTACCCCTCCCGGGATGGTCTGCATAGCAGCCAACCTCGTATGGGCATCAAAGCCTGCACTGTCAATTTGAAGCAGGTAGTCTCTGTACCAGCCGGTCTTTCCATCCTTTGTTACTCCAGCTACAAATGCCTGAGTTTTATTCTCTTTTTCATTTTTTACAATACCTCCGATGAAGGCAGAACCATCGAAATTATTGATTTTGTGAGTAGTAATATGTTCAGTGCTTATTACTTCATTATCGACTGGTAAGGATACTATAAAAGGAATTTTTGACCTCCTGTATGTTACCTCAGTTAAAGTACTATCAACAATCATTTTTTCAAAAACGATATCCCTGATATTATCAACATACAAAGAGTAATCTCCATTATTTGCAGTTCTCTCTGTTTGCACCAATTGGTTTACACCTTCCATTCCACTGTAATACTGTGTAAGAAATGAATTATATTTTTTATGTGTTTTTTCGACATTCCTGGTTTGGATCTCTCGCAGCAAAGTATCAGCTTCTTTTATTTTATTAAGCATCTGTCCATATAAATAAAGCTTTCTATCCGGATCGATGGTGGTGGAAGTATCAAGATTTTGGCTAACTAGTTTTTGATAAAGAAGATCATGTTTCGCCTCTTTATATTGGAAAATGGGTTCAATTACTGAAGCCAGATCATATTTACGAAGAGTGAAAAGAACTTCTTTGTTGATCTCAAGAGGTGTAAATTCATCTCGGATGAAGTCCGGTGTTGCTGACTCGATAACTTTGTCAGTTCTCAGGTTTTCAGCTGCCAGATCAGCCTTAAGTTTATCGATATTTACATCTATAAATTCCCGAGTATCTGTCACCCACTTAGCGTAATTCCAAACTTTCACTTTAGGCGTTAGGAAATTAATTTCAGATTCCAGGCCATCCAATCTATATACATTCATAACCTTGATGACCAATTCCTGGTTGTACCCAATTGGGAACTGAGCAATAGAATCTTTATACTGACTGAAAAATTTGATGGATTCTTCATACTCCGATTTAACCTTCTCCATTTTTGCATCCAGGTCACTATCATAAAGCAGCAATAAGTCCTTTTCGGTAGTGTATTGACCGACAATACTGGAGAATTCCTTATGGGCAGCATCATAATGGGCAAAGCTTTGGGTGAACACATCATAAATACCCGGAGCTCTTTTAATAAACTCTTCTAAAGGAGGAATAGAAGAATCTAAGTAGGCCGTTATGGTATCAAATTCTACATCTACTCGGCCTTTTTCATCTATTGAACCAAAATTGAAAAACTGTTCTTCATTTCTTTTAACCTTTTTCTCGTCAATTCTCAATCGAGCAATTTTGAGAGAGGTCAAAGCAGCAATAGCATTTCCATATTTATATTTATAATTGGTCAGGATGTCACTGTTTAAAAAACGATTGTTATAAACAACCCCTAACTGAAGATCTATACTTGCTTCTTCAGGCTCCTCGATTCGGTAAACTTTCAATAACGCAACTTTTCCGGCGTCAGGTAATTGTAGGATTTTTGGTAATTCATCCCTGTATTTTGGTCTTTTTTGAGCAACACCATTGCTGGCAACTGAAAGACTT
The DNA here is from genome assembly GCA_964437135.1 of uncultured Roseivirgaceae bacterium. Classification (GTDB taxonomy): domain Bacteria; phylum Bacteroidota; class Bacteroidia; order Cytophagales; family Cyclobacteriaceae; genus CAYTFO01. The sequence goes on from CAYTFO010000062.1 coordinate 8,963, forward strand.
AACAAAATTGTGATTATGTATTTCATGTTACTCATCTTAAACTTTTACAATTTTTAAAACTACTCTTCTGTTCTTAGCTTTATTTTCCTCAGTATCATTAGGAACTACCGGCTGGCTTTCACCCAATCCTCTGGCAGTGAATCTCTCCTGATTTATATTGCTTTCAATCAGGAAATCAACAACACTTTGTGCTCTTCGATCAGACAATGCCTGGTTGTAGGAAGCAGAGCCTACGTCATCTGTATGTGCATTTATTTCAACAGATAATCCTGGGTTTTCTTTCATTAACCCAACAACGCGTTCCAATTCAGTAAATGAAATTTCATTTAGCTGATCAGAATTCGTTTCAAAAAGGATGTCTTTAAGGGTAAGATTCGCTCCAACAAGAAGTGGCTGAAGTTTTAGTTGGACAGATGTAAATTTCTGAGGTTTACCATCCTCAGCACCTGCTCCTTCAACCGCAACAATATCTTCACCTTCAGGAGTAATATCTATCACCGTAGAATTAAAGGCGTATCCCTGGTCAGAAGTAGCCTCAATTTCATATCGATCACCCACTCTAAGTGCTACAGTTTCATTACCGTCTGTCACTATTACTTCATCCCTATTACGATTTCTAATTCGGACCCTTGATCTGACTTTTCCATTATTAACCAGATCAGCTACGTTTATATCAACTTCTCTTTTGATTGGGTTCATTTCTATATCCCTTTCAAAATCACGATATACTACAAGTTCAGAAACATCAAATACGAAATATTCACTTTCAAAATTCTCTTTATCGATAATGACTTCATAGGTGTTTCCAAGAGGGAGGTCGAGAGTAATTTGTCCATTTGGGTCATTTTCAATGTCCATCATAATGGATCGTTCACCTTCTATCTTTACTTTGATATTTGCAGATATTGGTTCAAATATGTCTATATCATAGATGTTAAGTTTAAGATTTGCAGACGGGAATAATTCTATATCCTGATCAATTTCCCGATACTCATCAATATTGCTCAAATCATAAAAGAGAGATTCAGAGGTAAAACCATCTTTTCTTATTTCAATATTGTAATTGTTGCCGACCGCTAAAACGACAGTAAACTTTCCATCATTGGGGTTATTTGACATTTGCATGATTTCCTCAGATGTAAAGGCATCGCTGACAATAATTTCAGCACCGATTCCTTCTCCTGTGTCTCCATTTCGGATGTATCCCTGAATTATGTTGTTTTTAAACTGCCGTAGATGTGGAGGTATAATTACGGAATTGATGTCTTTTGAATCATATACATAATATAAGAGATCTCCCTGTGCAGAAATACTGGCAAATTGGTCTGTTTTCGGGGAGTTGATGAATTCAAGACTCAATGGGTATTCCCAGTCTCCTATATCATTTAGTTTGGTTTGATAAAGATCGTATTCTCCATATCCCCCTAATCTGTTAGAGGCGAAAATCAAGGTCCTGTTATCAGCCATTATTCTTGGGGCTTTTTCACAGTCCTGGTTGATGGGATACGGGAGTAAAACAGGCTCTGTCCATTCACCTGTTTCAGGATTTCTTATACTCATAAAAATGCTATAGCAGGCATTATTTCCCCATATTTTCTGTAAATCTTTATCTTGTGGGCCTTCATAGGTTTGACGAACAAAATAAAGTGTATTACCGTCAGCTGATATACTGGGAAATCCTTCATAACCGT
>CAYTFO010000062.1:10663-18041 GCA_964437135.1 uncultured Roseivirgaceae bacterium
TTAATCGGTTCGCCAATGTTGATGGGTTCTGACCAGCCATCGCCTTCCCGTACTGAGTAATAAATGTCCTCTCTGCCAAAACCTTCCCTGAAGGATGCGAAAAAATAAAGATAGTTACCATCGAAACTTAAACTGGGACCACCAATCAAATCGGTTGAATCTCCGTAGTTATTGATATCATCAATGGGGGTAAGTTCTGACCAGGTATCACCTTCAAGCTGTGTTTTGTAAAGCTCATACTTTCCTCTTCTATTGGATTCAATAATCATGGTCCTTCCATCAGCTGAAATTGAAGGAGCATAATCAATAAAATCGGTATTGAATTCCGGAATTGGCTTTGTGGTAGTTTTATAATACTCTAAAGTATCTCGAAGTGTTTTCAATGTATCTGGTTGTGCTTCGACAGAGAGCAGAAAACTCAAAAAAGTGATCAATAATAATAGTCTCATAAGCTGATTAAGTATTACTTCCCTAACATTACAAAGGCACCCCAATAATAAGGGTCACTAAATTGATTTTTGACATTTTGAATTGATTTATTGAATGCTTCTGATTTCGATGAACCATTTAACCATTCTTTATAAAATCCCGACATCAACATTTGAGTGGTTTCATCATTTACTTTCCAAAGGCTCATTATCAGATTTTCAGCACCAGCTACAATAAATGCTCGTTGCAAACCATAAACTCCCTCTCCGTTTTTCACTTCACCTAATCCAGTTTCACATGCTGACATAATTACCAATTCTGTTTCATCAAGATTTAGATTCATTGCCTCATATGCAGTTAGAATCCCGTCTTCTGATCCGGGAATTGGCTCTTTTCTGATTGTATTTTCCGCTCCTGCAAACAGTAAGCCTGATCTCATTAGCGGATTATATTTCATACTACGACTTGAAATGCTTTCACCACTATTCTCATCTATACTAATATCTTCCAGAAAAAATCCATGTGTTGCTACATGAAATATTTTTGGGTTAGTGAGACTCTTAATATTAGCTTCTGAAGCCTCCGGACCTTCGAATTTCTTATATTTCCATCCATATTTTTCAAGTTCCTTACTAATATTATTGATCTCTATTTGGGTTCCGGGCAATTCGGAAATGTTGTCTCCGAAGCTATATCTCATTCCTGATTGATCAACTAATGGGGCTGGTTTTGATGTTGCTTTTTGCAAATTATATTTTGGGAAACCGAAAATGAAAGCATCATTTTGTTGCTTGCTATTGCTGTTGTTCAGCAATTCCCGGGTATTTGAAAGAAGCTTAATATTGTACTTATCTATCAAATACTCACCTGACTCATCCATCAGGGTTGAAATATTGATTTTGTTATAAATTCCATCTGCAGATAAGTAAATAGTAGAGGTTTGTTCTTTCAACTCCTCATCAATTTTTTTCCAGAATAAGGAGTATGATTTCTTATCATCAACCTGATAAATGATTGCATTTTTATAATTTTTAAAACTACGATTTTCCAACTCACCACCATTTGCAATGACCGTCATTCTGGGTTTGGCATCCGGCACATTTTCGATGATCAAAGTAGCATAGAGAATGGAATCATTTTTTAAGTTCTTTTTAATTCGGATTATTTCAATGGCTGCTTCATTTTCAGAGAGTTCATTTTTCACATCTTCCCAGGTGATCTCTTCTTTTTCAAATTCACTTGCGAATCCGGCAGATTTTAAAGAAAGCTGTTTTTCTAACTCATTTGCATCTGACTGCATCTGAGCGATGTCTATATTGTTTTGTTCAATTTCTTCTTTAGAAAGCGATAACGACTTCACTATATTCTCTTTGAGAGCTATCCAATCCTGAAAGAGCTGAATTAATTCCTGATCGCCACTGTTCAGAATTCTGTTCCTCACTTTATTAGTTGCATTAAGTAATAAAGCCTTAGTTGATAGTTGTAAATCGTATAATGAAGTATGCATTTCTATTCTGTCTTCCTCAGTACCCTGATTTGATCGAACATAATCAACGGCAAAATCAATATAAGCCTCAAAAACGGGTTTTATTTTACCATAAAATGCACTTTTTTCACTTTCACTTAATGCAGGAAAATATTCTTTAATATTATTGAGATATTTATTTATAACGATGGTGTAGTTAGACCTTGCTGCTTCATAATCTCCAGTTCTCTGATTGATTGAAGCAAGGCCATAAATGGAATATGCATAATCAGGATGATCCTCACCCAGAATATTCTTTCTGATTTCGCTTACTTCTTCAAAGTATTCTTTAGACTGTTCAAAATTTTCCAATTCCTGCTCTACAACAGCCAGATTATATAATGTACTGGCATAAGAAGGATGAGACTTGCCATAAATATTTTCATCTATTCGCAGAGCATCATTATACATTGATTTGGCGGTTTGGAAATCTTCAGTACGTTCATAGATAGAGGCCAGATTGTGTAAAGTTTTGGAGTATAAAGGATGATTTTCTCCAAGCATTTGTTTGTCAATTTCAAGAGCCTCCTCCAACAGACCACGAGCAGCCTCGATTTCATCATCCATAATATAAAGAGTGGAGAGGTTTTCTAAGGTAGTTGCATAATCAGGGCTCATTTTTCCAAGTTGAGACTCGTAGATTTGCCGGGCATTTTCAAACAATGGTTTTGCAGCATCCAGATTACCCATTTTCAAATAAAGTAAAGCAAGGCTGTTGACAGTAGAAGCATATTGGAGGCTATTCTTTCCTGTACTTTTTGCCAGAATTTGTTCTGCTTCCTTAAATTTTGATTCAGCTTCGGTGTAATCAGCAGTTTGTTTTTTTACATTGGCAATGTTTGTTAATGTATAGGCGATGGAGGGATCTTCTGCATCGAAAAGGGACTTTTTCTTTTCAAGAACATCATTGAATACCCGAAGTGCGTCAGTATATCTGGCAGTTGTATTGTACAGTAGTCCCAGGTTTTCATAGCTTTTTAAATAATCTGGATTGTCTTCTCCGTAGTTAGCTTTTTTTATTTCAACAGCAATTTGCAACAGTGATTCCGCCTTGTAATATTGACCGGATAACTGAAGCAGGTTTGAATAATTTGAAATCGCGGTAGCATATTCCGGGTGGTTTTTCCCTAAATATTGTTCAAAAACCGGAATCGATGAAGCAAAGAGTTTTTCAGCTTGTTCATAATTCCCCATTTCACTGTAGATACCTCCCAAATTATTTTGGATGAAGGCAGTCTTAAGTGAAGCATTTCCATAAATCTTTTGCGCCAGAGATAATGCTTGTTTACCAGATTGTTTTGCATCTTCATATTGTGCAGTAGCTAAAAAGATTTTGGATTGTGTATTGTATAATGAGTAAGTATTATTTGAAAATCCCTCTTTTTCTGCTATATCGATCGCTTTTTTGATATTGATCTCTGCTGAATCCAGTTTTTTATTGGCTAGCTGAGTTTGAGCCAAGTATTCCAATGCTGCTACATAGGTCTCATTTTCCGGTAGTTGAAATTCTGTATGCAGATTAAATATTTCCCTGAGTAATATTTCAGCTGATGCAATGTTTCCATTTCTGATTTCCATACCCACATAGCTTGTTGCTGTCTGGATGAAAGCTTCCGGATTGTCATTTTTAGATTCATCTCTTTCTGCAAGAAGACTACTCAGAAGTACAGAAGCTTCTTCAAATTTTCCGGTTCGTTGCAGATCTATTGAAAGATTATTTTGAGCAATTGAGTAATCCACTGAGTTTTCTTCTCCAATAGCTTCAAAATTTGAGATTGCTTCTTTATACTTGTCTATAGCCTGTGTATAATTTCCGAGATTATCCAGAACATCTCCGGATTTAATGAGTATGCTGGCATAATCATAGTTTGGAGCATCGTAACTGTAGAAATCCTCTAGGATTGCAAAAGCATTCAATGCTGTATTAAAATCTGCAGACTGTGCTCTAAGATTACCATACTCGTACATGATAGTGTAGAAATCATAGGGCGGTTGCTCAAGCGCGTCCAGTACTTTTATTGATTCATCAAATAATTTCTCTGCTTGTTCAATTTCTCCTGTTTTGAACAATGTAATCGCGTAATTTCCTTTGTATTGTGCGATTTCAGGGCTCTCTTCAGTAAAATACTGACGTGAAATTTTCAAAGCATCTTCCAGTACTGGTTTTGCCTTTTCATGCTCCCCTATAGCGGAGTAAAGTATTCCCAGGTTATTCAATGCATTTGCATAGTAATCATCATTGTTAAGACTTAACTTATCCAGAACTTCTATTTCTTCTTTAGCATATGATATTCCTGCTGTGATTTCACCGGATTCGCTGCATATTAGTACAAGCTGTCTAAGAATAGCGGCTTTGTTTTTATCTGCCTCTGAATTTGAATTATTATAAAGTTCAAGAGCTGCTTCTGCAGAAGTTTTCGCATTAGCCAAATCTATTGAATTATAATACTCAACAGATTCATTGTATTTAGATAACCAGTCCTGGCTAAAGCTGGTAGTAGCCAGTAATAGTATAGTGGTTAAGAAGAAAAATTTCACGGTTTTACATGTTAGGTTATCAATTTGCAATATATACATTATTACATCCGATGTAAATACTCAAAAAGGGTGATTTTGAAAAATTAATATTTACTTAAAAATAGTATGCATGCATACTATTTTCATCAAATTTTGTATATTCGTGGGCATAAAAAAACCCTGACGGTGTCGCCAGGGTCTGTGGTGCTGAGTGGATTCGAACCACCGACTCACGGATTTTCAGTCCGATGCTCTACCAACTGAGCTACAGCACCTTTTTTAAAAGTGGATGCAAAAGTAGAAAAATATTACATAGGTGCAAATAATTTTGAATGAATAATAAAAACCATAATGGCAATAGTATCACAAATAGCATTTATCGCAATCTTAGGGGTTTTTGGACTCCTGATTTATAAGAGAATTACAAGAATTCGTAAGAATATTTCTCTTGGAAGACCAAAAGAAATGGAAAAAGACCCCAAACGTTGGAGTAACCTGATTTTGATAGCATTTGGACAGAAAAAAATGTTTAAAAACTGGATTCCGGCTGTTTTTCATTTTATGATCTATGTGGGATTTATCCTGATCAATATTGAAGTTCTCGAAATTATATTGGATGGGATTACAGGAGCCCATAGATTATTTGCTCCGGTATTAGGAGGCTTTTACACTTTTTTGATTTCGTTTTTCGAAATCCTTGCTGTCCTTGTCATTTTGGCTTGTGTGGTTTTTCTCATTCGAAGAAATGTATTGAATGTCAGCAGATTCAAAAAACCTGAGATGAAAGGCTGGCCTGCATTGGATGCAAATCTTATATTGATTATAGAAATTGTTTTGATGGTAGCTATTCTATCTATGAACTCAGCTGATTTGGTTTTACAGGACAGGGGTGTTGCTCATTATCAACAAACCGGAGATTTCTTAATCAGCGGAATGATGAAACCAATATTTGAAGGTTTTTCAGCAGGATCACTCGTAATTATTGAAAGAGTCGCATGGTGGATTCATATTGTTGGAATATTTGCATTTGCACTATATGTTACTTATTCAAAGCATCTTCACATCTTCATGGCTTTTCCAAATACCTATTTTGGAAGAATCACTCCATATGGTCAGATGGATAACATGGATGAAATTACCAATGAAGTAAAAATGATGCTGGGTTTGCCAGTGGAAGGGGAGCAGGCACCACCTCCTGAAGGTTTCACCTTTGGAGCTAAAGATATCAATGCTCTTTCATGGAAAAATATAATGGATTCTTATGCCTGCACTGAATGTGGAAGGTGTACTGCAGAATGTCCTGCAAATCTGACCGGTAAAAAGCTGTCTCCGAGAAAAATCATGATGGACACAAGAGACAGGGCAGAAGAAGCTGGTCAAATGATTCAAAAAGGTGAGAAGCCGTTTGAGTCAGGGAAGACTCTTCTGGGAGATTATATCACAAAAGAGGAATTGAATGCATGCACTAGTTGCAATGCTTGTGTAGAGGCTTGTCCAGTGAGTATTAATCCACTGGATATTATTTTACAGATGAGAAGATTTGTTGCGATGGAAGAATCAGGTTCTCCAGCTTCATGGAATTCTATGTTTCAAAATATCGAGACAAACTTTGCACCGTGGAAATTTTCAGCGCAAGACAGATTTAATTGGGCACAAGAACTAAAAGACAAATAAGAAATGGAAATTAAGATACCAACAGTAGCAGATTTAGCAGCAAAGGGAGAAAAACCTGATGTCCTGTTTTGGGTGGGATGCGCTGGATCCTATGATGATAGATATAAAAATGTAACCAGAGCATTTGTTAAAATACTTAACAAAGTAGGAGTAAATTTTGCAGTATTGGGACCTGAGGAATCCTGTACTGGGGATCCGGCTAGACGTGCTGGTAATGAATTTCTTTTTCAAATGCAGGCGATGTCAAATATCCAGGTTTTAAATGGCTATGAAATCAAAAAGATAGTTACTGCATGTCCCCATTGCTTTAATACAATCAAAAATGAATATCCTGAATTGGGAGGGGATTACGATGTCCTTCATCATTCAGAGTTTCTACAGCAGCTAATTGACGAGGGTAAAATATCACTGGCTGACGGAGGTACTTACAAAGGTAAAAAGATTAGTTTTCATGATTCTTGTTATCTCGGTCGGGCCAATAATATTTATGAAGCACCCAGAAAAGTAATTGAAGCACTTGACGCAGAGCTGGTGGAAATGAAAAGGTGTAAGACCAAAGGATTATGTTGCGGTGCTGGTGGTGCACAAATGTTTAAGGATGCTGAGAAAGGGAACAAGGAGATAAATATTGAGAGAACTGAAGAGGCTCTTGCTACAAATGCAGAAACAATTGCAGTAGCGTGTCCATTCTGCATGACAATGATGAGTGATGGTGTTAAAAACAAGGAAAAGGAATCTGAGGTAAAGGTAAAAGACCTTGCTGAGCTAATTGCTGAATCGGAAGGCTTGTAATTTTTTAGAACTAAGACCACCCTTATCCTGTTATCTGATTAAATTTAAGCAATGAAGGTTGATTTTAATCAGTTGCCGGAGGAATCCAGACTTTGGGTTTACCAGGCTGAAAGAAAGCTCTCACATAAAGAATTAGCTATTGTACAGCAAAAACTTGATGAATTTACGGATTCATGGGAAGCGCATGGGAAGCCACTTAGAGCTTCTTACAATATAGAGTTTGATCAGTTTGTGGTCTTGGCTGTCGATGAGGGATTTAATATGGCTACAGGATGTAGCATCGATTCAAGTGTATCCATTATGCGACACCTTGAGAGTCTGACTGGAATTTCATTTCTTAGTAAAAGTCAGGTTGCAGTTATTCATAATGATGAAATTAAACAGCTTCCTTTAGCTGGTATTAAAACTGCAATTTCGGAAGGACAAATAACGGAAAGCTAT
>CAYTFO010000063.1:0-4722 GCA_964437135.1 uncultured Roseivirgaceae bacterium
GCTAAAAAAATACTTAGTTTTAAATACAATGAAATGTTCTTTAAATAATCTGGATAAATACCTGTCTGCAGGAAGCATCGACATTTGTAGCTGACCTGCATATTTGATAGATGAAATCAATCTTTCATTTATATCATTCAACTCCTGAGTTCTCTCCGCTACTCTCCTTTCCAGTTCAGTATTGGTGTCCTCCAGTTCTTTTACATGCTCTACATTATCGATTTGTTTTTGATATGATGCGAAGGCTCTTTCCAAAACCGCTTTCATTTCATCAAAATTCCAGGGCTTGGTTATGTATTTATAGATGCCGCACCGATTTATTCCATCCTTGATAGCTTCTATGTCAGTAAATCCGGTTAGAATAATTTTAATTACGTCAGGAAAATCAGGTAATATTTTTTCAAGAAATTCAGTTCCGGTCATTTCCGGCATTCTCTGATCGGTAACAATCACCTGAATTTCATGCTCTTTAAGCATTTCAATCGCTTCATAAGGATTAGCGACAGTGTAAACTTTATAAAATCTTCGGAAATTTGACTTAAATACTCTTAAGTTGGTTACCTCATCGTCCACATACAGAAGTGAATATTTCTTTTTTGCGTCTCTTGATGAATCTACAACTTTGTCGATTGTCTCCTCCATGAATCAATAAAATTATGAGTTATTATCCTGACTTACTGGTTCCTCAGCTTTGGCGTCTTTTTTAACAATTTTCTTAGGCAAAGTAATTACAAATTCAGTTCCTTTTCCTACTTCCGAGAACAATTCTATTTTACCATTATGTTTTTCTATAATTCCGAAGGTAATCGACATACCCAAACCAGTTCCAACCCCTACCGGTTTTGTAGTAAAGAATGGTTCCCAAATTCTATTTTTAATATCTTCAGGTATACCTACACCGTTATCTTTCAGCCTAATTACAACCTGGTTATCTTCCTCTTCGGTATAAATGGTAATTTCACCATCTTTTCTTTCCTCAGGAATAGCCTGAATACCATTATTAAGTATATTCATAAAAACCTGATTCAACTGTCCAGGGAAACACTCGATATCCTTCATCTTCTCATCATAATATTTGGATATCTTAATTTTATTTTTCGTTTTGTTTCTAAGAAGTGTCAGGGTAGCATCAATATTTTCATTGACGTTAGCTTGTTTAACTTCTTCCTCATCCAATCTTGAGAAAACTCTTAGTCCTTTTACAATTTCTATTGTTCGAGTTACTCCATAATTAATATCTTTTATCAATTCGTCAAGTTCATCGATCAAATCTTCATACTCATGATCTTCTTTCAACTCTTTGATATCTTCAAGAACTTCTTTTGGATTTTCACCATCATCAATTCTTTCATATTCATCCAGAATTTCACGCATTGACTCTATCGACATTTTAAGTGAGTTCATACCACTTGAAATAAAGTTGATTGGATTGTTGATCTCGTGAGCAATACCCGCTGTCAGCTGTCCTAAAGATGCCATTTTCTCTGAATGAACTAGCTGAGACTGCGTGCTCTTCAATGCTTCCAGTGCATTATTCAATTCACCCTTTGCCTTTTTCTCGTCATCCAGAAGCTGCTTCAATTTCTTTTCTGCAAGGAATAATTTCTCGTTATCCTGAAGCTGCTTATCTGCAAGTTCCCTGATCTCCTCTTCTGAATCCTGTAGTTTCTGATAAGCCACTTTGATTTCTTCCTGGGCTTTCAACAGTCTCTCATTGATAGCAATTTGCTCTTCCGTACTTTTTAGGAGTTTGGACTCTGACTCTCTTAATTTTTTGTTTTTAGTTTCAAGTTCTCTACGTGATAGAATCAGCTGTTTGTTAATCTTTTTCTGTTTCAAAAATGAAATTTTAAGCTTCTGCTCCGATTGCTTCACTGTTTGAAATGCTTTGTTTGCAGATAAGTAGTTATCACCTGCCAGTTTTACCATAGGTCTGAATATAAAAAAGCCCTGAAGTAATATCACACCAAGAAAAGCCAGCAGAACAATTTTTTCAACCAGACTAAATCCAGATTTATTTATTTGAGACTGATCCACAATAAAGTTGGTGACTTTTTCAGCCGTTTGCTGATACTTTGAGACTGTATTTACTAAGGTTTCAATACTACCTCTCAAAGACAGATAATTTACATCTCTTGAGTCTGTAGAATATTCTATATTTTGAAGATTAGTGGCATTGATATTAATCTCGTTATAGAAGAACTTGAGGTCTTCCTGTAAACTTTCATATTTGGATGTAGTAGAAGGAACTTGAATACCTAATTCATCACTTCCTGAAACCAAAGCTTCATGAGCCTCTCTCCATTTAGGAAGAACTCTGGATATTTCTGCCTGAAAAATCAAAAAGTTTCTTTCATTGGGTGAATAACCCATACCAACTGCGGCTTTTGTAATTTGCTGACTGTAGGCTTCCTGTCTTGCCGCGATAGCAATTGATTTAGGATCTTCATTGAATCCCCTGAAAATTGAGGCCTGCAGAAAGAACACATAATAGATTGCAGCGCCAATAATTATTACAGAAGTTAATATGTATGCAATAGTGTAGAGATCTTTTTTCATAAGTAATGAACTGTTAGCTCCTAATAGTATTCATCAAATATAAGAAAAGTACAATAATCTGAAATTTTAAACTGAGAATATTGGTATTTTTTTACTTAAACAGGTATTATCTGTAAGTGAAATAAAGCTTTACAATATGAGAAATATTATATTTTGTTGAGATTAACACAATCATTTGTATTATTGCAAAACTTATTGATTTAACTAGAAGAGACTAAGTATTTTGTTTTTAATCAGTTGAACTGTTGGGAAAATTATAAATAGTCGCTAGTTTTTCGCATATTTGACTTTCACCAATAATAAATGGATTATTTACGCAGTTACAAAAATATTTATGATCAAAATATAATTCTCCTTTACAAAGGTGAACTAACATTTGATCTTGTCACTTCAATGATCTCAACATTGGAAGAAAGACTTGAAGAGCTGGAGGAGAATAGGAAGGTGAAGAAAAAGTTTTACAACGTTGCTACTGAGTGCATTCAAAACCTTTATTATCATTTGGACGAAGTGAGTTCTGATGATGTAAAAATCAGTAGTTACGATGCAAATTCTGCTTTAATTCTAATAGCGGCGAGAAAGAGATTCTACAGTCTTCAAACTGGCAACTACATTCCATCTGATAAAATTGAAGGTATTCAAAAAAGGCTTGACGAAATTAATTCTGTGGATCCTGATGAACTGAGGGCGCTGTATAAAAGAGTGCTGAATGAACAGGAATTCTCAGATAAGGGTACAGGTGGTCTCGGTTTTATAGACATTGCAAGAAAGACAGGAGGGCAAAAATTAAGATATAAGTTTCAACCAGTTAATAATGAAGTCTCTTATTTTACATTTCAGGTAAGATTACCAAGAGATTTTGATTAATTAAATTAAAATTGCGCTAGTAAACACACATGGAGAAAATACAAATAGAACCGACTAGAGTAACACCACTGATCAGTTTTGATCCTGAGGAAGGTTTGCTTGAAATGAAAGGCCGATCTAGTCCGGAAAACTCCATTCAGTTTTATCAAAGTATTATAGATGCGCTGGAAGACTACGCAAATATTTCAGAAAATGGACTGATAGCCAACTTCGCTTTTGAATACTTCAATACCAGCTCATCGAAATGTCTGTTTGATGTATTTAAAAAGTTAACTAAAATCCAATCAAAAGGAGTAAACCTTGTGATTAACTGGTTTTATGAAGAGGGAGATGAAGACATGATGGAGGCTGGAGAAGATTACAGTGACCTTCTAGATCTTGATTTTAACTTTTTGGAAATAGAAGACTAGGCATTCTACCATTATATGGACAAACCCAGAGAATTATATCATGAGGAAGTTGAGAATTTAAATAACTTCAAGACAAAACTAGATACTCATGCGATATACAGGGATGATGTTCAAGAATTTTGCAACCAATACGAAGAACTTGTTGCTCAGGCAAAAGTAATCACCCGTGTAAGTGACAGACTTCAGAAAAAACTTGATAATGCTAACATTCAGATCAAAGCTCAGAATGAAGAAATCAAGGAAAAGAACATTGAATTAGGAGAAACAATAGAGCAGCTCGCAAAAGCAAGGGTAGGTAGAAGAGCCTCAACAATTATGCTTACTGTCGCACTGGGTCTTTTTATTCTGGAGCAGATATTTATCGAACCCATCATTGAGCAATCTGTCTCTATCCCTTATCTTGATTTAGGTATTCTTGGTGTGCTGTTCTTCATAGTTAAATCTTTAGAGTCAGCATTGGAAGGTTACTTTATGAATCGGGAAAAGAAAAAAATCCTAAAAGAAGGAACAGACGACCCTCAAAGCCAGGCAGTTGCGACTTCTTAAAAATCACATTCAACAGTTACTGAATCTACTTTATTAACAAATCAATAATTACCATTGCTGATTATTGTCGCTGAAGGTGGATTTACTATAATTGTATATCAATTTAATTGGAGTTAATGACTAACAAAGAATTCACACTCTCATCAAAACAAAAGAAGCTTGTAAAACAGGTAACTGGTTTCAAATTCAAGCTATACTTATTACTGAAACTTCCAATGGGTTTGTTAGCAAATCTTAAAGTGGAAAAGTTGACTCCTGATGAATGCATAACTTCTGTTCCATTTAACTGGATCACTAAAAATCCTTTCAAATCGATGTATTTTGCTGTGCAGAGTATGGC
>CAYTFO010000063.1:4732-7788 GCA_964437135.1 uncultured Roseivirgaceae bacterium
CAGCTGAATTATCAACGGCCTCAACCTGTTTACTGGCCGTTACCGGAAAGAAACCATCGGTAGCATTTATAATCGTAGATTGTAAAGCTAATTTTTATAAGAAAGCAACTTCCAGAGTTTATTTCACCTGTTCAGATGCAGGAAAAGCATTTGATGCTGTGGAAAAATGTATTGAAAATAAAACTGCAGAAACTGTGACCTTTAAAACAGTAGGAAAAATGATCGATGGAACAGTAGTTTCTGAATTTGAGTTTACATGGTCATTTAAACAAAGGTCAAACTCATAAATCCTTAAGAAGCTTATTGCCTTTTGACAGTTTGATGGAATCATCAACTTCAAGTACTGCTTTCTCTACAGATTCAAAGATTTCATCTTCATTAGTCTTCAACTCATCAAATCCTTTGTAATCAAGTTTTCTGAGAACCAGGTGAACATCTATCCTATTGATATCCAATGCTGGAACGTACATGTCATATTCTTCATTTGCTACTTTATTTACAATTCCAGCTGCTTCAAGTTCCTTAAGTATTTTTGAAACAAACCGATAGGGAACATGAACTATTCCTGAAATCTGAGAAATTGTCATTGGGGGATTACCGAGCTCAAAATTTTTAATTATGTGTCGAAGGATCAATAAGCACATTTTCTTTTTATGAATTCCACTAAGGCTTTCTGAAATATTCTTGTGTTCCCAGGTATTGGCATTTTGCATTGCAAACGCATATTCTGCACCAAAGAGAACAATTAACCAGCTCAACTGTAGGTAAATCATAAACAAAGGAAGGGCTGCAAATGCCCCATAGATGGTACTGTATCTGGAAAGATAAACCTGGCCATTTATCCATCCCCACTGTGTGAGCTGAAATAAAGTTCCAGCAAGAATACCTGCTACAATTGCCGGCTTCAATTTCACTTTAGTATTGGGAAAAATGATGTACAACAAAAACATTAAAATCCAGATAAGCGAGAATGGGACTATTTTAAGTCCTAAAAGAATTGCAGGCTTAATGTAAGAAAGTACTGAAACCTCAGATGCTAAATTTTGCACCTGGGATGTAACAAACACAGTTGCACTACTAGAAAGTATAATAAATAATGGACCCAATAGTATTATGGCTATGTAGTCTGAAATTTTTCTTTGCCAGCTTCTTGACTTAGTTCCCCAAACAGAATTAAACGACATCTCAATATTATAGAGAAGACGAAGCACCGCATACATCAAAAACACAAATGAAATTCCAGAAATAATTCCTCCATTTGCCTGGTCGAGCATCTTTGATGACCATTCCAGTGTTTGTTCAAGAACCATTTCATTTCCCGCAAAATATCTTTCCAGTTCACGCTTAAGAACAATCTCTAACCCAAACCCTTTAGATATACCAAAAGCCATTGCAATAACTGGCACGATTGACAATAATGTAAAGTAGGTTAAAGCAGAGGCTTTTTCAGTAATATTATCCTTTTTGAATTCCTGAAATGAAATAATCCAGACTCTCAGCTGAAAAAATAGTAGCCCTTTGGTCTTTGGAAGTGTTGATATTTTTACTTTCCAGAGATCTATCTCCAAAAATTGCTTCAGTTGAAGAACGTAGTTTTTTACCATAATGACTACCTGAAAGTAACAAAGGCGGCGAATATATACAACAATTGGCAGCTTTTAATAAGAGTACTTTAGTCTAAAATAAAATGCACCGAAATTATTACCCATCATTAAATTATCATCCTCCATTATTGAAAGCTGACTTACAAAATCGAAATCAAGATTTGTCAATAGCGAAACAGTAATCGTTGGTATAAAAATCACTGAAGCATTTCCAGGAAAATACATTACTCCCCCACTACCAAAAATCAATGTACTGAACTGATAGGATGCCTGAGAAAAAATAGACCATGGATAAGGAGTTAAAGATCTCACATCTAATTCAGAAGAGGTGTTTTGGAACAATAATCGACCAAATTCTGTATCACCATATGAAGAATAAATACCCGAAAAAATTAAATAAAATGTGTTGGGAAAAGAATAGTCGTAGCTAATAGTTCCCAAAAACCCGTCATCCTGATCTTCTTCTAATGGTAAGAAATAGGTAAACTCACCTTTAAAACCTGCGAGATTTAGATTTCCAGCCCATCCACCTCCTAGAGCAATATTGTTCTTCATAATTCCAGCCAAAGCCTGTAGATCATAATTTTTATAATTAAATCTATATAAAAATGATCCGGTAAACTTATCCCATGACTCGGCAGCTTTTACAACTAGTTCATAGCCACTGGCATAACCATTAAATTTCTGGAATCGAATTGCATCACTTCCCAATCTCTCTTCATAGTCAAAATCAAAAAAATTGAAGCTGTTAAATATATCATTAGGTGTCCAAACTGTGCTTAGTCCCCAATTTACTCTCTGACGCCCTACTGTCAACGACCAGCTTTCACTTTTATATTTAAAGAACGCTCTATCAATCATGGTGTGTATCACCAAATTTTCATTATTTACAGGCATCCATGATAGGTCAAAGTAATCATTATTGACATCAATAAATGAACCGTAATCAGGGATAGTTGAAACCAGATCACCAAATAATATTCGATTTCTTAAATCAATTTTAAACATCCATTTATCATTAGGTAAATAGTCAATATTTAGCCTGTGATGAATCAAATTGTCAGTAAAGGCAGAGTCCTCCTCAAAAAGTACATTTGTAGTGAGCATGTCCTTAATGTAACCACCTACATAAAGCTTCTTTTCACTATCCTGTCCAAATGCACATGATGAAATGAAAATAAAAAAAACAAGTAGTTTAATTCTACCGAGTTTCATCAGAAATAATCTTTCCATCTTGAAGAGTTACAACTCTTCTGGCTTTTTCAATTACCCTTGAATCATGAGTTGAAAATATAAATGTTGCTCCTTCTTCCTCATTCATTCTGGACATTAAATCAAGTAATGTCTTGGTTGAAACGGAATCCAGGTTTGCGGTAGGTTCATCAGCAAGTATCACAAAAGGTTTTGATGCTAACGCTCTCGCCACTGCAACACGTTGTTGCTGTCCACCTG
>CAYTFO010000063.1:7798-17961 GCA_964437135.1 uncultured Roseivirgaceae bacterium
TAGGTTTTCTCTTCATTTGTTCCTTCATACCCATTTTATCCATTAAGAAATCGACTCTTTCTTTTCTCTCTTTCTCAGAATTTTTCTGAAGCAACATGATAAATTCAACGTTTTCTTCAGCGGTTAAAACCGGTATAAGATTATAAGACTGAAACACAAACCCAATATGTTTTAACCTGTAATCCGTAAGCTGGGATTCATTCAGGTTATTGAGGGTAGTATTTTCAATAATTACCTCTCCTTCTGATGGGTTATCCAATCCACCTAATAAATTCAAAAGTGTAGTTTTACCACAACCTGACGGTCCAACAATTGCTGTAAATTCCCCTTTTTGAAATTCAATTGATACATTATCTATTGCTTTAACTGGAATTTTATCAGGGTTGTAGATTTTGGAAAGATTTTTTGTCTGGATCAACATTTTATTCTAAAGTTTTCTGATTGCTTCTAAAGGATTGATATTAATAGCTTTTAATGCCGGATATATAGCGCCTACTAGCGACGTAAATAAGACTACAGCCATCAAAATAAAATACATATGATTCTCCATAAATGGATAAAAAATAGTGTCGTAGCCAAGGTCATTGAGTGCATCTGCATATCTGCTGAAGTCAACGCCATTATTGTTTAAATAATAAACAGTCAGGTAACCCAGTAACAAGCCAAATGGAGCAGAAACGAGACCCAGTAAAACTGTCTCGACCATGATCATCAGGAAAATAAGTCTTCTGTGCATTCCGACTGACCTTAGCATCCCAATTTCTTTCGTGCGTTCAAGAACAGCCATTAACATGGTATTTACGATACCAAAAAGAAGAGCCAACATTATGATAATGGTTATTAACTGTTGCGTAATTTTGGAGGATTGCTCAAGTAAATCAAATACCGGTGCGATTTCTCTAAATGATCTAACCTCTGATGATGTTAATGGATCAAATTCGGATTTAAACTCATCATAGTGATCAAAACTATTTAAAAGAATAGCTATCTCATTTAATCCATTTTCAAGTGAGATTCTTGACAAATCCTGATATTTCACATAGACAATTGACTGATTAATTTGAGGTGATCTTGAATTAAATATTCCTGAAACCCTAAAAGAACCAGCGGTTATATCTCCGTTTTTATCCTGAAATGTGATTACTATTTTTGAACGAAGTTTAACTTTTAATTTTCTGGCTATTTCCTCACTAATGAGTACTGGATTTCTGTTTATACTTTCAAAGTAGTCTCCTTCTACTAATTGACTATCCAGTCTGGTAGTACTTGCTTCTAATTCGGGGACAATCCCATATACATTTATTCCTAATGTGTTTTTAGGGCTGGCAATCATACCAGCCACTATCTGCCTTTTTGAGTAGGATTCAACAATTGGATTGTTCTTTAATTCTGCTTCTAATCCTTCAGAATTATCAATAGTATTCTTTAAATCACGCTCATCTATGAATGATTGATCTTGTATCTGTACGTGTGAATAGTCATACTTAACAGCATTTTCTCTGAAGCCAACAATAAAACTGTTATAAAAAGCTATAATAAAAATCAGGGCCCACACACCAAGGATTATGGCACCAATAACAACAAAACTCCTCCTTTTCGACCTCCAAATATTTTTCCAGGCTAATGACGGTATCATTCTTTTATGGCTTTAGTTATTTTTAGATTCTTAATAATCAATAAAGGATAAATACCCAAAAACAGGGCTATAATCAATACAACTATTCCCTGGTGATAAAACACCTCTGGTTCCATCGAAAAAGGAACTATAGCTTCATAACCAAAGTCTTCAAAAGCTTTTGCGGAATCACCCGTTATCTCAATTGGGTTAAATGAAAAGTATAATAAAAATGGAAAGCTTGTGAGTAAACCTAAAAACACTCCAAAAAAAGACAACATTAAGATCTCAAGTGTAACCATTAGTTGTATTTTGGCTTTTTTCATACCAATCGAAGTAAGAATGGCAAACTCATAAGATCTTTCTTTTGTCATCATCAGGAACGTACCAAAAATCCCGAAACCAATGATTAGGTAAAGGATGTATATCATGATTAGCCCTCCATAGTAATCCATTTCAATTCCCTGAATTATCTCGGGCATCATTTCCCTCCAGGACATTACCTCTAAATCTGTTCCGGACAATAAATTTTCTACTTCACTTTTGATTGTCTGAGTGTAAGATGAATTCTCAAGTAAAATATTATAGCTGGTAAGCAGATTATAAGCTCCATAAAACTCCTGTGCATCAGTTAATTCCAGGTAAACAGCAGATTTATTTAGTTCAGGAACCGGAAATTTAACTATCCCTGAAATCGGAAATTTTGCGGCTGCATTTACACCGTGATAGCCCTGTGAAATTAGTATCAAAGTATCCTCAACACCAATTTTAAGTTGATCAGCGAGACCTTCTGCAATAATTGCAAAGCCTTTTGAAATGTATGTGCCCGAAATAACCTTTTGATCCAATGAATTCATTTTTGCTTCCTTTTCCGGGTCAATACCATTGACGATTACTCCTTTGGTCTTTTGACCAGAAGAAGCAAATGCGAAAGAGTTTATCCTGGGAATACTAACTTCTATAAGCTCATTTGAAAATTCTGAATTGGGTACATTTTGATCATTGAAACTATTGTCCAGTATCTTATCATCCCAGTAATCTTTTTGGTGGATAGCAAGATGTCCTGTAAAAAATCGCACCGAATTATCTATCATTCTTTCATAGGAACCTAATTGCATGGACTGAAGGAGACATGCGAAAAAAACTGCAAAGCCAATAGAAGATGCCGTAATCCATGTTCGTTTACGATTTCTCCAAATATTTTTCCAGGCTAATAAAAAATACATTTGCATGCTACCTTATATTTTTAAGATTCTGAATTGAAAAGAAACTGGCTTCAATGTCTATTCCGAAATCGTAATCTTCGTAGATAACTACTGTTTTTTGATCCGGATTTTCAGAAGGAATCATTTCCATTTTTGTTGGGATAACCCTGTCCCCCATTTTTTTAATCTCAGATAATTTCATTGTATTTATCAAATAATCATCTTCATCATAGTATTTTATCAGTAATTGATAATAGTTGTCTTTCTCTATATATATTTCAATTTTACCCCAAACCACAGCAGTCTCCTCCTTAGGGATCATTTCTATTTTCCATGCATTATATTCACTAACAATCGTATCTTTCAACACTGAATGAGTATAATCATCAACAATGGATGACTCGCGAACCAGGTCGTCATTCGTAAAGTCTGAACCCATCCAACTTTGCATCATCATCGAAGGTGGAAGCTTTACAACTCTATCAATTCTGGGTTGCCAGTTCCATAATTCTTTTTCTCTTTTTAAAAATCCTGTCCCCTTGTCTCGAGCAGGTTGAGTAACAATTATTAGACTATAATCTTCTCCTTTAGCCCATGACTTCATTTCTATCTTTCGGGTCCATTTAGGTCTGATTATTTCCATTGACACAGTTCCACTACTGGACTCTCCACGCATAAGATCATTAGCTTTTTTAATGATTTCAGTAGCGTCCTGACTGTAAGCAGGAATTATGAATATCGATAGGGCTAAAAAATTGATAATGTATTTCATTTCAACAGTATTTTTGAATAAGTGAATTCTTTATTTCATCCATGGGCATTGATTCACGCAACACCAGGTATTGTAATGCCAGTCCATCCAAAATAGCAGCCACTATTCTTGCTTCAGCCTGAGGGTCCTTTATATTCATCTGACTAAAAAATCCAGTAAAAAGCTGAATGTACCCCTTATACTTTTCATTTGATATTTTGCGGACAAAATCCATTTGATCAATTTGAATAGTTACATTCAAAATCAATCGCCATTTATTGAAATTGAGTTGTATTTCGTCAAACAATACTTCAAACATATTCTTCAAAAAAACCTTTGGGTCAGAATCCATGATATTTTGTATTGATTGATGGCCTTCCAAAACCAGAGAGTTTACCAGTTGTTCCAGCAATTCCTCCTTGGATTTGAAATAATGATAAACCAGTCCCTTTGAAACCCCCGCTTTTTTTACAATATCATTAATCGAGGCAGCATGATATCCATGTGTACCAAATAACTCCAATGCTGCTTCAAAAATCTTATCCTTTGACGCTTCCCTGATTTCTAAATTCTGCTTTTTTGTTCTAGGACTCATTTTATTGACTGAACGGTTGGTCAATAATAAAGTTACATGTATTCATTGAAATTTCAAATGAGATTATTCTAATTTCGTGTTTTCCTGACTAAAATCAGAAATAGACATCCAGGTTGATGAAAATATTGAGAATACTTATATCCATTCCTCTTACAATCCTTTTTTATATTGCTTTTGCATCAACATTAGTAATATTTCACTTCGTTCAGATATTTTGCTATTATCTGGTAAGCAAATCAGCACATAAAATTAGCGTTGACTGGCTCAACTTTTTTATGATGCGCACACCCTACTTACTTGGCACTAAAATCAAAGTAACAGGTCTTGAAAAACTTCCTGATCTGAGGTCTGTGATCATTATTTCGAATCATCAAAGTATGATGGACATTCCTCCTATTATTTGGTTGCTTCGCAAGCACCATGTTAAATTCATTGCAAAAAAAGAGCTAACGAATCTCATACCTTCTATTTCTTTTAATTTGAAAAAAGGAGGCTCTTTACTTATAGATAGAAAGAAAGGGAAGAAATCAGTTCAGCAAATTAGAGATTATGCAAAATCGCTTACAGAACGAGGACATTCGGTTTGCATTTTCCCTGAAGGTACCAGAAGCAAATTCGGTAAAGTAAAAGAATTTAAAGCTGGAGGTGTACAGGCACTTGTTGAAGGATCTAATGGTATTCCAATTGTCCCATTTGTGGTCCATGGAAATCACAAAATATTCAATAAAGGAATGTTTCCTCTAGAAATTGGTCAAAATGTGATGTATGAAATACTTGATCCTATTGATCCCAATTTAATGAAATCAGAAGAAGTTGCAGAGTTTATACAAAGTGAAATAGAGAAAGCCCTAAAAATCAGGGATTTGAATTAGGGAGTATCCAAATAAAAAGAACTTATTTCAATCAAATAATGATTTGATTTTACTTATATTCTTTAAACTCTTTTCAACTCGAGAATAGTAATTTCAGGAAGAATTCCTACTCTTCCCGGATAACCAATATATCCATATCCTCGATTTACATATAAGTATTGTTCACCTTCCTTGTAAAGGTCTGCCCATCTTTTGTAAATGTACTGAGAAGGACTCCATTTGAAATTTCCAAATTCGACACCAAACTGCATCCCATGAGTGTGGCCAGAAAGAGTTAAATCAATATCCGGATTATTGGGTCTTACTTCTGCATCCCAATGTGTTGGGTCATGTGATAATAGTATTTTAAAAGGTGTCTCTTCTGTTCCTTTCACAGTTTTCTGCAGATCACCATATTTTGAAAACCTACCAGCTCCCCAATTTTCGACACCCAAAACTGAAATGCTTTCACCATCTACAGATAATTGTCGATTTTCGTTTAAAAGAATATCCCAACCCATGTATTTATGCATTTCATGAAGCTGTTTAATGTCATCCATTTTCTCTTTTTGGGAAGACCAGCTATTATAATCTCCATAGTCATGATTGCCCATAGTGGAATAAACTCCTAGTGGCGCTTTTACTGATTTGAATATGTCCAAATAAGGTTTGGCTTCATCACTTTGATTATTTACCAAATCGCCTGTAAAGAATACCAGATCTGGTTTTTGATCCAGAAGCATATCCACGCCTCCTTTAACGGCCGTTTTGTTGAAGAAACTACCTGTATGAATATCTGAAATTTGTGCTATACGTATCCCATCAAATTGTCGGGGAAGGTCTTTAAATCCCAGCGTTTTCCGTCTTATCCGATAATCATGTGCTCCGGAAATAATACCAAAAGAAAAAGTTGTGAGTGGAACTGCTCCGGCGATTAATGCTGCTTTTCCCATGAACTCCTTTCTTCCGGGCATAACATTTGGCTGACTGTCTCCAAAGAAACCACCTATATAAACAACCAATCTTCTAAAATCTTCCCCAAGGATAACCAGACTCGAGAAAAGTTTAGAAACAATGTTTATAAAAAATACTGAAGTAATCAGCATTCGAACCCCTTTGTATTCCTGTGGGTCTATTTGATTGTAGAGTAAAACACCTGCCAGTGCCAAAGCAGAAAATATCCAATAAAAACTAAAAACTATCCTCTTGTTTAATGCACTGCTTTCCGTCATCAAAGATTTTACAATGTTGAAAACATAGAAGTCCAGTAACAGATACAGACCCAGCAAAAAGAATAAAAAATAAATTCGACTCATTTCAGTATTTTATAGTAAAAGAGGTCTGCTGCATAAATTGTTCCGCAAACCTCTTAATCATAAACTTTTAACTTATACCAAGTCTTCTGTTGATTTTAGCGAAAAACAGGTACATAATTGGTACTATTACCAGCGTTAGGAAAGTAGCGAAAGTCAATCCAAATATGATAGTCCAGGACATAGGTCCCCAGAAAATCACATTGTCACCTCCCATATAAAAATCCGGATTGTAAGTACTAAAGAAACCAAAGAAATCTATATTAATACCGATAGCTAGCGGTATTAAGCCAAGTATAGTAGTTATAGCCGTCAATAAAACAGGTCGTAACCTTGTTTTACCCGCATCTACAATAGAAGCTATTACCAGATCAAAAGGTAGTTTGTCTACGCCAAGTTCTTCTTGCCTTCTTTCTCTACTCAACTCAATAAAGTCAATCAACACAATTGCATTGTTTACCACAATTCCGGCTAGTGAAATTATACCGATCATCGTCATGATCACTACAAAATCCATATTGAATATAATTAACCCCAGAAAAACACCAATAGTACTTAATAGAACTGATGTCATGATTATAAATGGTGTGGTAATTTTATTGAATTGAGATACAATTATCAGAAATATTAGGAACACTGCTAGTAATAATGCCTGACTTAAAAACGCCATTTCCTCTGCTTGTTTTTCCTGCTCTCCACCAAACTTATAATAGTATCCGTTAGGTAATTCAAAGTCAGTAAGCAGAACTTTTATCTGATCATTGATCTCAGTAGGATTATACCCTCCCAGAACATTTGATGAAATTGTTATTATTCTATCAAGATCCTTTCTTTTTACAGAACCGTAAGTTGTACTTAATTCTGCCTGAGCAACTGCTGAAATAGGGACCTGATGGATTTTTCCTGTTGCCTGATCTCTAAATGTTACACTTTTGTTCATAAGTGCATCAAGATCATACCTGTATTCATCCTGCAGACGAACTTCAATATCATAGTCGTCTTCACCTAACTTAAATTTTGATATCTCTTTCCCGAACAGCGATGTTCTGACTTCATTCGCTACCGAATAAGTAGACACCCCAAATCTTCTGGCTTTTTCACGATCAATATCAATAACCAATTCAGGTTTACCTGTTTCAATATCAGATTTCAATTTCTCAATTCCCTGTATTCCTGACTCATTGATAAAGGCCTTCATTTCTTCAGAAATATCTATGAGTCTAGCCAGGTTTGGTCCAACTAGCTCTACAGTAATGGGTTTACCTGCAGGAGGTCCTGCAGCATCTTTATCAACAGTTATCGCAACTCCCGGATAATCCCCGATCTGATTTCTTATTTCCTCCATTATGTTACTGGTCATAACAAAATCACCGGTTTGTGGATCTTTCCTGTATTTATAATCAGCAAAGTTTACCGTGATCCTTGCTTTATTAGGAGTTGTTGACTGACCAACGGCACTTGGATCATTGGGGTCTGCTGTGTCCTCACCAACTTTAGTGACAACAGACTCTACCATAAAATCATATTGATTGACCAACTCCAATACTTCACTTTCAACCTGTGTAGTGAACTCATTTGTTCTTTCAATGTCTGTACCTATTGGTAACTCAATGAAAACATTAACATATTTGGGTTCATTTATGGGGAAATAAATCACTTTTGGTGGAAAAATTCCCATAAGAACAAAAGACAAGACAAAAAGAAGAATTGTCGCTGTAAAGAAAATGTATGGTCTGATTCCTTTTAATGCATAGTCAAGTGTTGCAGAATAAAGCCTTTCTAATAGTGGTAGAAATCCTTTTTGAAATCTTTTTGATAATGGATTCAACACATAGAAGTCAAGTAAAACTATCAATCCTAAAACAATCAAAAGATTTCCAAATGCAGTCACATCGATAATTAAGAAAAATGCTCCGGCACCAATCAGGATCCCTACGTTTCTCCATAGTTTTTTGAAATTAACTTCTTTCTCGCCATTCTGAATTACCATGAATGTGGAGATAAAAACTGGATTTATAACCAAAGCAACAAAAAGTGATGATGCTAAAGTAATCATTACACCTATTGGCAGGTAACTCATAAACTGACCCATAAGACCAGGCCAAAGTGCTAATGGTAAAAATGCTGCAAGAGTAGTCGCAGTAGAACTAATAATTGGCATAGCAACCTCGCCTACTCCTTTTTTAGTTGCATCGATAGGAGAATATCCTTCTTCCATCAGGCGATACACATTTTCGACAACAACAATACCATTATCAACCAACATACCAAGTGCAAGAATCAAAGAGAAAAGAATCATCATGTTTACAGTGATTCCAAAAGCTCCCAGGATATTAAAAGCTATAAACATGGATAATGGAATAGCAATACCAACGAACAATGCATTACGAGTACCGAGGAAAAATAACAACACAAGGACAACAAGTATAACTCCTGAAACTATATTGTTTTCAAGGCTACTTACCATTTCCTTTACGAAAGTTGACTGATCATTTGTTCTGGTTATTACCAAATCTTCAGGTAGATATTGTTCGACCTTTTCCATTGCAGCGTCAATTTTCTCAGTTGCGATAAGCATATTTTCACCACTTCTTTTGATAACATCCACGGATACAACAGGCTTTGTGAAAAGTCTGGCATAAGACTCTTTTTCAACGTAGTCAAATTCTATTGTAGCAATGTCTTTTAAGTAAACGATATTGTCATTTTCATGCTTAACAACTATTTCTGTCATTTGTGAAGGATCAGAAAACTCTCCTAAAACCCTCAAAGACCGTCTAATTCCATCATCTAGTATGTTACCACCGGATAATGTGACATTTTCTGCAGATACAGCATCTTCAATATCTCTGAAGCTTACATTTCTGGCTTCCATTTCATATGGATTGACCATTATTTTAACTTCTTTGTCTTCTACTCCTCTGATTTCAACTTTTGAGATCTCCGATATTTTTTCGATCTCATCTTCAATAAGTTCAGCGAATTCTTCCAGTTCCGGGAGTGAATAATCCCCGGAAAGATTGATATTCATTATTGGAAACTCGGATAAATTAAGCTCGAAAACATTAGGATCCGCAGGAAGATCTGCAGGCAATTCGGGTTTAGCCCTATCTACTGCATCTTTCGTTTTTTGAAGAGCATCCTCAATTTTCATCTCAGGTTGAAACTCAACAATAATTGTTGAATAATCCTGAACAGATGTGCTTTTAATCTCATCTACTTCTGAAATGGTATTGATCTCTTTTTCGATTTCCCGGGTTATGAGGTTTTCTATATCTAATGGAGAATTTCCAGGATAAGAAGTTCCTATGTAGACTATAGGTTGCTCTATCTCCGGGTAGCTATCTTTTGGAAGAGATTTATAAGTAATCGCTCCCATGATTATAATCAATACCGTCAGAAAATAAACTGTATTCTTATTTTTAAGTGCAATTGAGGTTAACCAAAATTGCTTATCTACTTTCTTTTCTTTTTCTTCAGCCATGATTCCTGTTTTTATCTTGACGCGATTTTTATTTCAACACCTTCATTAACATCCCTGTAACCCTTTTCAATTAAAATCTCACCTTCTTTCAATCCAGCTAATATTTCTGTTTTACTTTCAAAATTAAGACCTGTGGAAACCCTGGCTTTCCTGGCTTTCATTTTTCCTTCATTTTCGTGGACTACGAAAACAAACTTACCGTCCTGATCGGTCTGGATAAGTTTTGTTGGTATAGCAATAGCGTCTTTGTTTTCATAATCAGTTAAGGAAATTACAACGACCTGGTTAGGTTGAAATTCAAATGTGCTCGACTCCGGCAGACCAACCTCTACTGTAAAAGTTCTGTTGT
>CAYTFO010000064.1:0-17598 GCA_964437135.1 uncultured Roseivirgaceae bacterium
AAATCGGAGCGCAATATTAGTCATTAGACATCATTTCTACAATATTTCATCCATTTACCTTCAAAAAATACCATCAGTATAATTACTGAAAACAATTGAAGCCTTTTCGAAGTATTACATCTAGTTTATTTGAAAATCATGAAAGCAACCTATACCTTATTACTTTTTTTATTATTTACATCTGCAATTGCTCAACCTCCGGCTTACAGAAGAGGAGGTGGCAGCGCCAGCAGTTCAATAAAAGGTAGAATTACAGGCAGACTGGTCAATCCACAAACACAACAGCCGGTAGAGTTTGCAACTGTTTCTGTAGTAGATCCCCAGAGAAATAAAATAATAAACGGAGGCCTTACAGAAATGGACGGGACTTTCAAACTAATAGATATACCTACAGGTACCTACAGAGTTGATTTCTCTTTTGTAGGGTATAAGAGAATATCAAAAACGGTTGAATTAACTCCCAAAAACCCGGACGTCAACCTGGAGTCCGTTGAGATTGAAGAAGATGTGCAGGCACTCGAAGAAGTAGTAGTAGAAGGTGAAAGAGAAATTTATGAAAATAAAATAGATAAGATTGTTTATAATGCTGAACAGGATATAGGGAATACCGGTGGTGATGCTACGGATGTTTTGAGAAGGACTCCCCTATTGAGTGTGGATTTAGAGGGAAATGTTTCATTACGAGGATCTCAAAATGTTCAGATTTTGATCAATGGTAAACCCTCAACAATGTTCTCAACAAATCCGGGAGATGCCCTGCAATCTATTCCATCAGATCAAATCAAAAATGTTGAGGTTATTACCTCACCATCTGCTAAATATGATGGTGAAGGTTCGGCTGGTATTATCAATATTGTTACAAAAAAACAGGGACCTGAAGGTTTTACTGGTAATGTTAACCTAAGCATTGGAAACCTTCAAAATCGAGGAGCCGCGAGTATAGCAGCAGGAAGAGGAAGATTTGGATTCAACGCCAACGCTTCGTCATACTGGTCTGTTCCCCGTGACGGAACATCCTCTTTATATAGGGAAGATAGAGTTGGAAATCAAAGTTTAATTCTCGAAGAAGATGGAAAACAGGAAACTAATAGGCTTGGTTTTTTCGGAACTGCCGGAGCATTTTATGATTTTAATGCCTTCAATTCTCTATCTACCTCTTTCAACATAAGAGGATTCAAATCAAATAGAGATGGGGATTTTCTGACTACCTACAATGATCCTATCAATAACCTTGATCAATTCTACAATAGATATACAGACAGCGATGTACTTTTCAGTGGATATGAATGGAGTGTGGATTATATCAAAAAATTTCCTGAACAGGAAGGAAGAGAGTTAGCTTTTTCCTTTAAAATAGATGGTAATATCAATGATCAGGAAGCTGTAATCAGGCAGGAAGATCTGGAAGGAAATGATCAAAGTTTATTCAGAGATGAAATAAACTTCAATGATGGTAATAATAGAGAAAATACCTATCAGATAGATTATACTCACCCGATCAACAGTAAGCTTAAAATCGAAACCGGTGCAAAAGCGATTATAAGAAATATCGATTCTGATTTTAGATATGATTCTCTGGACAGAAATAGCGGTGAATATATTCTTATCGGTAATAGATCAGATATCTTCTTCTATGATCAGGATGTTTATGCCGGTTATGTTTCCACAACGTACAATCCCTCTGATAAAACCGGAATTATCGCTGGTGTCAGATATGAATCAACAAGAATAGCCGGAGATTTTGAGGAGTTTGAAACAGAATTTGAAAATGACTATGAAAACTGGCTGCCTTCAGTTACTGTGAGTCGTAAAATCGGAAAACTAAGTACACTCAAAATGTCCTACAATAGGAGAATACTGAGACCTAGTCTTGGGCAAATTAACCCATTTGTCAATGTTAACAATAACAGGGATATTTCTTACGGAAACCCGGCACTGGATCCGGAAGTAACTGATCAGGTTGAAATGTCCTATAGTACATTTAAAAAAGGTACGTCTCTCAATGCAGCTGTTTTTTACAGATACACAGATAACTTAATTGAAAGTATACGGCTTGAAGATACAGGAGAGGTTTCGCAGACTACATTTCTAAATGTTGGAACTAATCAGTCAATAGGAATAAATCTTTTTGTCTCCGCGACTTTCTTTAAAATCTGGACTGTTAGAGGTGGAGTAAATGCATTTACCTACAATGCTCAGGGAAATGTTCAGGGAGAAGAACTTTCAAACCAGGCTATACTTTACAACGCAAATGGAAACATGTCTCTAAAACTGAAAAAAGACTGGATTATTGAAGCATTCGGGTTCTACAGAGCACCCAGACAGACTATCCAGGGTTTCAATCCCTCCTTTTCTATTTGGAGTATGGCCATCCAAAAATCAATCTGGGAAGATAAAGGTAAAATTGGATTGCGACTTGTCGAACCTCTCAATGCTAACAAGTCATTTGTCAGCGAACTGGAAGGTGAAACATTTTACCAAACCAGTGATTTCACCATTCCTTTCAGATCCATTGGAGTGACATTCAGTTACAAATTTGGTAAGATTGACTTCAAACAAAGAGAAAGAAGATCCAGAATCAGAAATAATGATCAGGAACAAGAACAGGATAACGGGTTCTAATTTCAATCATTGAAATGGGTTATCTTTTGATGTTGCTCAGAAGCTATCATCAAGAATGTAGCAAGCAGTAAATGGTTTTAAGTTGCGGTAAATTGTCTAATCCGTAGTATCAAATGACGTCATTCCCTGAATTTATGTAACAGAGTGAAATAAATTCTAAGGGAATCTGTTCAGTTCCTTACTTCTTTTCTCGAAAGATTCTTAATTTCCGTTAAGAATGATGCTTTTGAAACACTTACATTTTTCATTCCTTTTCTTAGCTCATACACATGATTCCGAATAAATCAAAACAATACTTTTATTCAGAAATTTTTGATAAAGTATTGACGAGTTTATAGGATGATCATATAAAACTCTCAATAAAATTTAAATTTTGATATATGAATACTGTTTTAACATCGTCAAATTCAATTTCTGTTAAAAAAATATCAAATTTTTAAAATTATTAAAATTTATGTTTGTAATCAGCTGATTTATCAATTAATTCTATGGTTTTTTGCAGTATTTTTAATATTTTCGTAGTTAGCTTAAATTTCAATCAAGCACATTTTATTCTAAATGAATCCTATTAAATCACTATATACTCCAACTTTAGAACACGACTCCTGCGGTGTTGGTGCAGTTGTTAATATTAACGGAAGAAAATCAAATAAAACGGTAAAAGATGCTCTCACCATGCTGAAAAACATGGAGCATAGAGGAGCTACCGGATCAGATCCTGAGACCGGAGACGGAGCGGGAATACTTGTTCAGATTCCACATCATTTCTTTAAACAGGAAATGAGAGACTTAGGCATCAATTTACCTGATGAGGGTCACTATGGAATTGGGATGGTTTTTTACCCTCAGCACTACCCTTCCAGAAAAGAATGCAGAAAGGTCATTAACTCCTGTATGAAGAAAATGGGATTCAAACTGCTCGGGTATAGAGTTGTTCCAGTTGACTCCAGTGTTCCGGGTCACGAATCAAAGTCCGTTGAACCATACATCGAACAGGTGTTTATTCAACATAAGAACACACAACTTGAGAGTGACGATCTTGAACGAAAATTATTTGTACTGGGTAAGTTTATAAGCAATCAGGTTGAAGAACTAGTTAAAGGTCAAAAGGAAGAATTCTATCTGGCAAGTCTTTCTTCAAGAACCATCATTTATAAAGGTCAATTAAAAACAAACCAGGTTGAAGAATATTATCATGACCTGCTCAATAAGGATTTTAAATCTGCGCTGGCAATTGTCCATTCGAGGTTTTCAACTAACACTTTTCCAAATTGGAAGCTTGCTCAACCCTTTCACTACATTGCTCACAATGGAGAAATCAATACAATCCGGGGAAATGTCAATAAAATGAAGTCAAAGGAAGCAAATATGCATTCCGAGTATTTTACTGATGACGAGATTAAATGGTTAACCCCGGTAACCAATCCAAAAAATTCGGATTCATCCAACCTTGATGCTATGGTGGAATTACTCACTCTGGGTGGCCGCCCCCTGCCACATGTGATGATGATGCTCGTACCGGAAGCCTGGCAGGATAACGAACGCATGGATATGTACAGGAAAGCCTTTTATAAATACCATGCAGCTTTGATGGAACCCTGGGATGGACCGGCAGCTCTTTTCTTTACCAATGGAAATCAAATCGGTGCAACCCTTGATCGAAATGGCTTAAGACCTGTGAGATTCTGTCTAACGAAAGATAATAGACTCATTATGGCTTCTGAAGCAGGGGCTTTAAATATTAAAGATGAGCAGGTATTAAGAAAAGGCCGACTGCAACCTGGTAAAATGATCATGGCAGATTTGTCTGAGCAAAAGTTTTACACGGATAATGAGCTCAAAAAGTTAATTTGTGATGACAAGCCTTATTTCGAATGGATCAAGGAAAAAAGGCTAAAGCTGCGAATGCAGAAAATTCCTGATTTATGGGATAAGGTGATCGATTTTGATAGATTGAGAACAAGACAGATATCAAATGGAGTTACAGAGGAAGATTTAAAATATGTTATCCTGCCTACTGCTGAAAAGGGTTCTGAACCGATAGGATCCATGGGCGCAGACATACCACTAGCAGTTTTATCCAGACAATCTCAGCATATATCAAATTACTTCAAACAGTTTTTTGCGCAGGTAAGTAACCCTCCTATTGATCCGATCAGAGAAAGGCTTGTAATGTCGCTTTTCACAAGAATTGGTGAATCTTTAAATATATTGGATGAATCACCTGAACATACCAGGCAGGTTCATATCTCCCAGCCTATCCTGTCCCGTGAAGACTTTTACAGAATAAAAGCTCTGGAAAAAGAGGGATTTAAACATCAGATAATAGATGCCACATTTGATGTCGATGGACACGAAACACTTAGAGATAGTATTATCAGAATTGCTAATGATGCAGTCAATGCAATTCGAAATGGAAGTACAATTCTTATTATTTCTAACAGAAAAGAGGACGAAAAGCGAGCACCTATTCCATCATTGCTTGCAATAGGAGCAGTTCACCAGCATTTAATAAAAAATAAACTTCGAACTAAAGCAGGACTGATTGTTGAAGCAAGTGATACCTGGGAAACCCATCATTATGCGACCGTCATAGGGTATGGAGCGAGTGGTATCTATCCTTACTTAACTTATGATGCAATTAAACATGCTCGAAATACAAATCAACTCAGCCAGGAGATCCCCTATCAGAGCTACGTTGATAATTATATAAAAGGGGTTGGAAAAGGACTACTTAAGATTCTCTCAAAAATGGGAATCAGTACTATTCAATCTTATCAATCAGCACAAATATTTGAGTGTGTGGGACTTGGGGGTGAAGTGATGGATATGTGCTTCAGCGGTACTCTTTCCAGACTGGATGGGCTCACTTTTGAAGACCTGGAAAAAGAAGTTGTCATAAGACATAAGGCTGCATATAGAAATACAAATAGTCCACTCCTTGAAGCAGGTGGGGTTTATCAATGGAAACAAAGAGGTGAAAAACACCTATTGAATCCAAAGACAATTCATTTACTTCAAAAATCAACTAAGTTGAATGACTATAATCTCTTTAAGGAATATTCAAAAGCCGTTCATGACGAGAAGTCTGATATTATCAACCTTCGAGATCTTTTTGAATATAAATCAAGAAGATCCATTCCATTGGAAGAGGTAGAACCTATTGAGAAGATTCTTCCTCGTTTCGCTACAGGTGCTATGTCATTTGGTTCCATTTCACACGAAGCACATTCAACACTTGCGATTGCCATGAATCGAATGGGTGGAAAAAGTAACAGCGGTGAAGGTGGAGAAGACGAAGCTCGGTTTGAGAGAAAACAAAATGGCGACTGGGAAAGATCAGCCATAAAGCAGGTTGCGTCAGGAAGATTCGGAGTTAGCATAAACTATCTCGTAAATGCAGTGGAATTACAAATTAAAATTGCCCAGGGAGCTAAACCCGGTGAAGGTGGGCAATTGCCGGGTCATAAAGTAGATGATTGGATTGCGGGAGTACGTAATAGCACGCCGGGAGTAGGACTTATATCTCCCCCACCTCACCATGACATCTATTCTATTGAGGACTTGAAGCAACTTATCTATGATCTTAAAAACTCAAATCCTGAGGCAAGAATAAATGTAAAACTTGTTTCCGAAGCTGGAGTTGGAACAATTGCTGCTGGTGTGGCTAAAGCAAAAGCGGATGTAATCCTGATTTCGGGAGCCGATGGCGGAACAGGTGCCAGCCCTTTAAGTTCAATCAGACATGCAGGACTGCCATGGGAAATTGGACTGGCCGAAGCGCACCAGACATTAGTTAAAAATAACCTGAGAAGTCGGGTGACACTTCAGACTGATGGAAAACTTCTTACTGGTCGAGATATCGCTATTGCGACGTTATTAGGAGCTGAAGAATGGGGAATTAGCACTGCCGCTCTGGTTGTTGAAGGTTGTATAATGATGCGGAAATGTCACCTTAATACCTGTCCGGTAGGTATTGCAACACAAAAACCGGAATTAAGAAAACTTTTCACTGGTGACCCTGATCATGTTGTTAACTTCTTCAGAATGATCGCTCAGGAGTTTAGAGAGATCATGGCAAAGCTTGGCTTCGCTACTGTTAATGAAATGGTGGGCCATGCGGAGTTATTAAAGGTAAGACCTGATCTGGATCACTGGAAGGTTAAAAAACTCGATCTATCACCAATTTTAAATAAAGATGCAGTTGGTGATCATGTAGGTAAGTATAAACAAATCGATCAAATACACGGAATCGACAAGGTACTTGATACTAAAATGATTAAGGACGTCAAAAACCGGAAATTACCTATCGAGCTTAACTATAAAATCAAAAATACTGATCGGGCAGTTGGAACTCAATTGTCCAGCTATTTGACCAGGACAAAAAAATTAATTTCTGAACCGATAAAAGTGAATTTCACGGGTTCAGCAGGTCAGAGTTTTGGTGCATTTTTAATGAATAATATTCATTTTAACCTGGAAGGAGAAGCCAATGATTATGTTGGTAAGGGATTATCGGGAGGTAAAATTGTGATAAAACCACCTAAAATTGAAGATTTCAATCCTGAAGAAAATATCATAATCGGGAATGTTTCATTATATGGTGCCACTTCTGGAAAGTTATTTATAAATGGTCAGGCGGGAGAACGCTTTTGTGTCAGAAACTCAGGTGCTACGGCAGTTGTTGAGGGCATTGGTGACCACGGATGTGAATATATGACGGGTGGTAAAACGATTATTCTTGGAGATGTTGGTAATAACTTCGGTGCAGGAATGAGTGGAGGTATTGCATATGTCTGGGATTACAGAAATAGATTCAGAGAAAGATGCAATATGGAAATGATTGGTCTGGAGTCTCCAGGACATGATGATTTGACCGAGTTAAAAGCATTAATTGAAGAACACCTGAGTCTCACCAAAAGTAACAGAGCAGGAACTATTCTTGAAAACTGGAAAGAAACATCCGGTCAATTCGTGAAAGTAATGCCACATGATTACAAAAGGGTTTTGGAAGAAAAATTAGAAAAAAGTAAAGTAGCTTAATATGGGAAAAGTAGATGGTTTTTTAGAGTTGGAAAGAAGAACTCCTGAGACGGAAGATCCAGAAAAGAGGGTTAAGCACTACAAAGAGTTTTATAAACCTCATAATGAGGAACTTTCTAAGGAACAGGCAGCCAGATGCATGGATTGTGGAGTACCCTTCTGTCACAGCGGTTGTCCTTTGGGCAATATTATCCCGGATTTTAACGACGCCGTATATCATAATGACTGGGAACGCGCAACAACCATATTGCTTGAAACGAATAATTTCCCTGAATTTACAGGTCGAATTTGTCCAGCTCCTTGTGAAGGATCTTGTGTTTTGGGTATCAATAAAGATCCGGTTGCGATTGAGTTTATAGAAAAGGCCATTATAGAAAAGGCATTTGAAAATAATTGGATTAAACCAAAACTACCAGAAAGCAAGAAGGGAAAATCTGTAGGAATTGTAGGTAGTGGACCCGCAGGTCTGGCAGCTGCGGATCAGCTCAGTCAGGCGGGCTATGAAGTAACTGTTTACGAACGAGATCCAAAACCAGGCGGTTTATTGAGATTTGGAATCCCTGACTTTAAGCTGGAAAAATGGGTAGTGGAAAGAAGGATTGATATTCTGGAAAAACAGGGCGTCAACTTTATCAACAACTGCAACGTAGGATTCGATGTGGATGCCAACGATTTGAATTCAAAACATGATGCAATTCTTCTTACTGGTGGCAGTACCATCCCAAGAGATTTACCAGTACCTGGTAGGGATTTGAAAGGTGTCCATTTTGCAATGGAATTCCTATCACAACAAAACAAAAGAGTATCCGGTATTCCTGTAAAAGAAAAAGAAATTTTAGCCACTGATAAAAACGTAATTGTGATAGGTGGTGGTGATACCGGTTCGGATTGTATTGGTACTTCCAACAGACATGGAGCCAAATCAATTGTTCAATTCGAACTATTAGGTAAGCCATCAACTTCAAGAACTGAAAAGAATCCATGGCCAGAATGGCCCATGACAATTAGAACTTCTTCTTCCCATGAAGAGGGATGTGAAAGAAAATGGTCGATCATGACCAAAGAATTTATGGGTGATGATTCAGGTAATCTTACGGGTTTAAAAACTGTAAATGTGGATTGGTCTGATGGAAAATTGAGAGAAATAGAAGGAACAGAAAAAATCTACCCTTGTGAGTTGGTTCTTCTGGCGATGGGATTCATTCATCCTCAAAAAGACGGTATTATTGACCAACTTGGAGTTGAATTGGACGAAAGAGGAAATGTAGCTGCTGAAAACTACCAGACTAATATTCCAAACGTATTTAGTGCCGGAGATATGAGGAGAGGTCAATCTTTAGTAGTTTGGGCAATTTCTGAAGGAAGAGAAGCTGCCAGAAAAATTGATCAGTTTCTTGATGAATCTGTACTGGCAGCGAAGAAAATATCAAGTTATCAGTTATAATCCCAAATTGAAAAGTCCTTGCCCTTTCCAAAACGGGTAAGGTCACTCATATAATATGTTTCAAGCGTATGCAGATCTTTTAGCTTAAATTCATTCGAATTGACAATCTCTATTATTTCAAAATCATAACGGTCCCCAAAGTTTAGAAGACTGTACTTTTTACCAGCACGTAAGCTGCTATAAGCTAAACCTGACATATTTAATTATCTCCAATTATAAATTACACATCGAATAAATGGTATCTAAGATAAAATTCAATTAAAATTGAATAAATATAGATTGCCATGTCCTGTTATTTTCAAAAACACTTTCTTCAGTTTTTGTTTCTTTTATTCTTCACTTTTTTACTTTCCTGTACTTCTATTGGTAAAAAAGAAAAGAAAATGGAAGAAACTACCTTCAGTGAAGCTGAAAAAAAAATTATAGATGATATATCCAAAGTCATAAAAGACCTTCCTCCCCCAACTGTTATCCCCACTACTATAAAGAGTATCGGTGCTAAGTATCATCCTGAGATTGTAAACGACCTCAACAGACTTGATTCATATTTAATTAATAGTGATAAAGCTGCTCTGAATCTTGGTGTTTACTTAACCGACCTGACATACCTGGCCACTTACAATAAAAATGGAGAGGCAATAAAGCACCTTGACGCATGCAGTCAGCTTGCTGAATCTCTGGGTGTAAACACAGCTCTGGATATGAAAACAATTCGTAAATACGAAGAAGCATTAGATAACCCGGAAGAATTGCAGGAATTATTAAATGAAACCATCAAATTAACTGAGGAGAGATTAGAATCTTCCAATAACCTAAATATGGCAGCTTTAGTCATTACCGGAGGATATATCGAAGGGCTTTTTTTGGCTGTTGAAATAGTAAAATTATATCCAAGGGATAATGTTTCAGAAAAGGAAAGAAATGAAATTCTCCTTCCACTTGAAGAACTCATACTTGCTCAGGAACAGCCACTTATTGATATAATTGACATGCTCAATGAACTACCGAGTGATGAAACTATAAACAGAATGATCACCGAATTAAAAATCTTCAAACTTTTGTTTGATGCTGATAAAGCCGATCTGGAAAAACATAAAGATGAAAAAGGATTTTTAATTTCAGAGAAATTCCTAATAGACATAAATGAAGAAGCCATAAGAATCAGAAATGAAATTGTAGAGTAACCAACTATTCTTAACCTAACCTATAACCTAATAACACCGCCTAACGAATGAGTGAACATATTCTAAAAGCTATTATTCAATTATTAGCAATCGTCGCCAGAGAAGATGATGTAACTCTTGACGAAAAAGCATCTATTGAAAACTTTCTCCTTGATAATCTAAGCAAAGAAGATACGGCAAAGTACATGGATCTCTTTGACGAAATGGCTAATGATGCATTTTCAGATGTTAAAGATCGTCAGATTATTGACATAGTTTGCAGTGAGATCAATACTGAACAAACTGCGAAGCAAAAACTGGTCATTGTCCTTCATTTGATCCAATTAATAGCTGCAGATGGAACCATTACTTCTCGTGAAAATGAGCTCCTTTACTACATTTCTGACAATATAAATATCGAGAGAAGTATCACAGATCTTATTAGAAACTTTGTAATCTATCAGGAACGTGGAAACATGACTTCCGGAAATATACTGATCATAGATAATGGTGATCATGATATCCCGGGCTCATGTAAACACATCAATGTTGATTCTCTGAAAGGGTTTATTTTCATTCTTAGAATTCCGGATAATGATGTTTTCTTCGGCAAATATATAGGTGAGGAGACCATTACCATGAATGGAAATGTCATGAGACATAACCATATCTATGTACTCTCAAGCGGAGCTGTTCTAAAAACAGATACTAAAGAACCTATTTTTTATAGTGACATAGTTAGTAAATTTCTTAGTTCGGATGATATCCCGAGAATCTCATTCAAAGCTGAAAAAATTAGTTTCAAGTTTAAAAATGGCCATATTGGATTACGAGATATCACTATTGCGGAAGAAGGAGGAAAATTAATCGCCGTAATGGGCGGATCCGGATCAGGGAAATCTACCTTACTCAATGTTTTAAATGGCAATGAAAGACCGAGCTTAGGCAATGTACTCATCAATAACCTGGTGTTGCATGATAATAAAAAAGAAATTGAAGGTGTAATTGGATATATTCCTCAGGATGATCTCCTCATCGAAGAGTTGACTGTATTCGATAACCTGTTTTATGCAGCAAAACTTTGCTTTAAAAACAAATCAGATGAAGAAATAAAAGAACTGGTAGATAAGACTATTGAGTCTTTAGGGTTAATAGAAGCACGGGATTTGAAAGTTGGTTCTCCCCTTGAAAAGTCGATAAGTGGAGGTCAGAGAAAAAGGGTGAATATTGGGCTGGAACTGCTCAGGGAGCCTTCAATTCTTTTTGTTGATGAACCTACTAGTGGTCTTTCGTCACGTGACTCGGAGAATATCATGGAGTTATTTAAAGATTTATCTCTTAAAGGCAAAATGATTTTCATAGTCATCCACCAACCTTCGGAAGATATCTATAAGATGTTTGACAAGCTTATTTTGCTGGATGTTGGTGGATATCAAATCTATTACGGTAACCCTGTTGAAGCTATTCAATACTTCAAAAGAACAGTAAATATGGTAGGCAGTAGCCGATCAGCAAATCCCGAACAGATATTTAATATCGTTGAGTCAAAGGTCGTAAATGAATATGGTAACCTTACAAAACGTCGAAAAATATCACCCGAGCAGTGGTTTCGGGAATTTAAATCTAAAATAAAGATTCCAGGAATTAAGATCTCTGAACAGAAACCGGAGAAAACGCTGCATATTCCAAATAGGTTTAAGCAGTTCCTGATTTTTTGCCAAAGAGATATATTTTCTAAACTCAGTAATAAGCAATACCTGTTTATAAATTCTTTGGAAGCACCTTTCCTGGCTCTTTTACTAGCCTTTATTATCAGATACACTTCCAACGAAGCTGATGCCTATTCTTTTAATGAAAACCTGAATATTCCTGTATATTTCTTCATGAGTGTTATTGTTGCTCTTTTTATGGGACTTACCGTCAGCGCTGAAGAAATAATAAAAGATCGGAAGATTTTGAAAAGAGAAGCATTTTTGAATTTAAGTAAGTTCAGCTATTTAAGCTCAAAAACAGTAATCCTATTTTTCATCTCGGGTGTTCAGACATTTACATTCGCTGTAATAGGAAACTGGATTCTGGATATTCAAGGAATGACATTATATACGTGGATAGTTTTGTTTTCAGTATCCTGTTTTGCTAATATGCTTGGTCTTAATATTTCTGCTGCACTTAAAAAAGCAATAACTGTTTACATTCTGATACCACTTCTTATCATTCCACAACTTATTTTAAGTGGGGTCGTCGTAAGCTTTGACAAACTCAATCCAGCGATTACAAACAAAAAGAATGTACCAATTATCGGAGATGCTATGGCAACCAGATGGGCTTACGAAGCATTAAGCGTATACCAGTTTAAAGACAATAAATACGAAAGACTTTTTTACGAAAACGATAAAGTTATAGCTCAGTCTGAGTATAAGAATGTTTATCATTTATCAAAACTTCTATCGCATCTGGAGGATGTAAATCACCATTACAAAACTAATAACGTAGATAAAAGCGATCTTGAATCCAAGTTACTTACAATGCGAAACGAGTTTGAAAAAGAGCTGTTCTATATCGGCAGAGAAAAGTTTCCTCAAATTGATCTATTATATTTCGATAAATTCAATGATGATGTTTACAATGAAACAGCATTGTTTATTGAGAAACTCAAAGCCTATTACAACCTAAAGGCTAAGAAAATGAGCGAAGAAAAGGAAAATAAAATATCTGAATTCATAAATAGCCCTAATGGAAAAGAGGAGTTGATAGTTTTAAAAGATCAATATCAAAATGAAGGAGTTAGTCTTTTTGTAAAAAACCTAAATTCTGAATTAAGAATTATTGAATACAAAAATGAATTTATTCAGAAACTATATCCGATTTTTAAT
The DNA here is from genome assembly GCA_964437135.1 of uncultured Roseivirgaceae bacterium. Classification (GTDB taxonomy): domain Bacteria; phylum Bacteroidota; class Bacteroidia; order Cytophagales; family Cyclobacteriaceae; genus CAYTFO01. The sequence continues at coordinate 13,146 of CAYTFO010000064.1, forward strand.
GATCCTGAATTCCCTGATCATCCGTTAGACTACAGGTCTCATTTTTTCAGTCCATCCAAGCATTTTGTAGGAACCTGGTTTGACACTGTATATTTTAATGTTGCTGTCATTTGGTTGATGAACCTGCTACTTTGGTTAGCACTCTATTTTGACCTGCTAAAGAAATTACTAAATGGTTTTTCCAGGCATAAATGATCAAAATGATGAAATTATGAACTGAATAAAATCGATTTTCCAAAGAAATTAAATAAAAAAGAGGCTAAAACGCCCCTTTTTTATTTATCTGAGATATTAATTAATCTTCTTTCTTTTCTTCTTTTTTCTCAGCTTTTGGAGCCGGCTTCTTTTTAGCAGCAGGCTTTTTCGCTGGTTTCTGGGCAGCTTTTTCTTCGCTTACTTCAACTTCAGCTGTAACTTTTTCCTCTTTTTTAACTTCAGCTTTTTCAGTTTCTTCAACTTTCTTGGTAGCTTTTGGCTTAGCAGAAGCATTCTTTTTGAATTCTTCTTTTATAGCTTCAATATCTACATTCTTGATAACAGGCTTTGTGCTAAGAAGCTTAATCTTATCATTTCTCTTTTTAGCCTTGTTTTTATTTTTTCTTCCTTTTCTTTCTAATCTAGTAACAGCCATTTGTTCCGTATTTTCAGCCTGCAAAATTAAATGATTATTTAGATTTGCCCAAAAAAATTGAGTAATTGTGCAAAAACCTTCGCTTGCTAAAGGAACCAGGGATTTCGGACCTGATAAAACCAGAAAAAGAAAGTATATTATTAATACAATTGAACGAATATTTAAAAAATATCAGTTCAATGCTATTGAAACTCCGGCAATTGAAAATTTATCCGTTCTAATGGGTAAATACGGAGATGAAGGTGATAAGCTTTTATTCAAAATTATAAACTCCGGTGATTTCCTGAAAAAAACATCACTAGATGACTACCATGGTGGAGCTGATGCAATGATCCCGAAGATCTCTGAAAAAGGACTCCGCTATGATCTTACTGTTCCGTTTGCACGTTTTGTGGTAATGAATCAGAACGAAATCAATTTTCCATTTAAAAGATATCAAATACAACCGGTCTGGAGAGCTGACAGACCACAAAAAGGCAGATATAGAGAATTTTATCAATGTGATGCTGATATAGTTGGTTCAAAATCAATTTGGAATGAAATTGAGCTTACATTATTAATCCATGAAGTTTTCGAAAATCTTCAGCTTCATGATTTCTCCTTAAAAGTAAATCATAGAGAAGTTCTTTACACAATGGCGGAATTTTCAGAAATGCAAGGTAAGGAAACTGAATTCTGCGTTGAATTAGATAAACTTGATAAAGTCGGATTTGAAAAGGTATTGGAAGGACTTACAGAAAACGGAGCAAATTCTGAAAAAGTGAAGCAAATAATGGAGATCATTAATGCTTCTTCTTCTGACATCGATAAAATTGAAAATCTAAAGAATCTAACTGGTAATGAGGAAGCTTATTTAGAAATTGAGAATTACCTGACTCAATTAAAAACATTTGAATCTAAAGGCCACCAATTTAAAGTAAATATTGACTTCAGTCTTGCAAGGGGACTCTCCTACTACACAGGGATGATCTTTGAAGTGAAGCCTACCACTGTAAAGATGGGTAGTATTTGCGGTGGCGGAAGGTATGATAATCTTACCGGTGTTTTTGGACTAAAGGATGTTTCGGGCGTAGGGATTTCTTTTGGTCTTGATCGTATATACGACGTTCTGGATGAACTCAATAAATTTCCGCAGGAAACTTCAAAAACCACTGATCTTCTCATTACACATTTCGACAATAAATCGCTTGAAAACGGGATGCTTGTTTTAGATTATCTAAGAAAACAAGATATAAATGTTGAATTATACCCCGAAGTCACCAAAATCAAGAAACAGATCACCTATGCCAATAAAGAAAACATTCCTTTTGTAATAACCATAGGAGAAGAAGAAATACAAAGTGGGTTATATTCGTTAAAGAACATGAAAACAGGGGAACAAACAAAAATCAAACTTGAAGAAATCCCCTCAAAGCTGGGATAATAGGTGTAATTTCAAAAATTGAGATATTGGTTATACATAGCAATACTGTTACTTAGTCATTATGATTTTGCTCAGGTAATATCAAATAACGGCAGGTTTTCTGTAAATTTTGATGAAGGCTGCGCACCTTTTACTGTAGAAGTTACCGATCTTACTAATACAATCGCCACACCACAATATATTTACGATGGTGCAGATATTACGGCTCCTGAAACTCTCGATACATTTTTTACTTATACCGCACCCGGTAGTTATATAATTATCCAAATCAATAACAGTCTCAATCCAACTACAGATACGCTTGAAATCGAGGTAATTGAAAATGAATTTCCAGAATTTGAATATTTCTACTGTGATGAATCTTCTGTTTATATTGAAGTTACAGATACATTTTATGACTATTTTCAGTTGACCTCCCCTATTAAAAATATATTGATACGTGATAATAGGTCTCTTGAATTAATCCTGCCTTCTGGTGTTCAAAGTTCGGTTACATTAGAAGGTTTTTTTGATGATACTGCGCCCAATTGTGGTCAAACAACAATAAATGTTACTCCCAAGGAACTTCAACCTGACATAGTGATAGAAAATTTTGACTTTGATTATTTATGTGATAATGAAATAAGATTGATCGTGGATATATCAGCAGACCCTCAAACTCTTTATGAGATATCCTATAACAGCGGACCAATACAGGGTGTATTATACGAAGGTCGGATTGATAGTTCTACACTAATTATAGAACCAGTAATAATAGACTCTGCTAACCTTGAAGTATGTCTGAATGCGTCTGTTGTAAGTCCATGTTCTGGTACAAGATTGCCTTCTTCCAATTATTGTGATGATTTACCTGATACTTTTACTGCTATTGAGTATGCATTTGCATCTTATAATTCACAAAATATTGACGTGATATTTGAAAATAGTGAAGCTGGTATAATCTCAATTGAAAAAATAATAGAAGGCGAAGTATTTCAAACATGGGATTCTGTTTCTCAAAATTTAACCGATGTGAGTATTTCACCTTTAAGACGCTACAATTATAACCTTATATACACCCCTTCTTGCGGAGCTTCCGAACAGAGCCTCAATATAAGCCCGCCATTTCTTTCCAGTGAAGAATTAGAAACCAATCAATACCAATTTAATTACGAACCGAGTATTTCCTTTCTGGAATCATCTTATGAAACTGAAGTATTGATATTTAATTCTCAGGATACTTCAGTTAGACAAATTATAGAAGACCCATCTTTCCCCCTAACAATTAACCTGAACTCTGACATTGGCAGAAATCAAATCATTCAGGCTGTAGAGATTTATGATCAAAACAACTTTCGTCTTTTTTCAAATCCAATTCAGCTAGATTTTGAAGAAGTTGTATTTATTCCAAAGGCATTTACACCAAATGATGATGGACTAAATGATGTATTAGAAATATTTGGACTACCTACAGATAATTTTGAACTGCAAATTTTCAATACATGGGGCGAATTAATTTATGTTTGCTCTGACATTGACAGTTTCTGGAATGGTAGGACTAAAAACCAAAAATCACCGGAGGGTGTTTATGTATATAAAATAGTTTTTGAAACCTCAGAAGGGAATAAAGTATCGCAATCGGGTTCATTCCTTCTCTTAAAAAATTGATATTATGTTCGATATGATGAAAATGATGGGTAAGGTGAAAGAAGTTCAGGAAAAAATGAAAGCTGCCCAGGAAGAGCTAGGTTCAATAAAGGTTGAAGCTGAATCTGGTGCAGGAATGGTTATTGCAAAAATGAATGGTAAAAAGCAACTTCTTGAACTTATTATTGACCAATCTCTTGAAAAGGAAAGTGAGACCGAGTTAAGAAATGATTTAATAGTTGCTGCTGTAAATAAAGCTATAGAAAAAGCAGAAGAAGCTTCGAGAGAACATCTTCAAAAAGCAACAGAAGGCATGATGCCAAATATTCCAGGATTTGATCCTAAAACCTTTGGTGCATGAAAAAACTGGCAGTCGTTATTTTAAACTATAACGGCGAAGATTTTTTAAAGAAATTCTTACCTTCTTTTCTAAAATACTCTGAATTTCCTGTTGTTGTCATAGATAATGCCTCTACAGATGGATCAGTAGATTTTTTGAATCAGAATTATCAGAATGTACAACTCATAATTCTGGATAAGAATTTTGGATTTGCAGGTGGATACAATCAGGGACTTAAAAATCTCGATCACGAATATTTCCTGATAGTTAACTCTGATATTGAAGTAACGCCCAATTGGATCGTCCCTCTTATTGATTTCCTGGAAAAAAACCCAGCATTTGCAGCTTGTCAGCCTAAAATCAAGTCATTTATTAAAAAAAATGAGTTCGAGTATGCGGGTGCTGCTGGCGGTTTTATTGATAATCTGGGTTA
>CAYTFO010000065.1:0-2834 GCA_964437135.1 uncultured Roseivirgaceae bacterium
ATTTTTGATTTTTCCACCGTCTTTTCCCGTCAAAATGATAGACTTCATCTTTTTTGATCGGGCTGCCTGCACCGCATTTATAATATTGGTTGAGTTTCCCGAAGTTGTCAATCCAAAAAAAACATCATTTTCATTTCCCATACCCTCAATAAACCGGCTGAAGATATGATCGAAACCAAAATCGTTACCAACACAACTAATATGGGAAGGATCTGAAATAGCTATTGCGGGGAGTGACTTACGGTTTTCTCTATATCTACCTGTGAGTTCTTCTGCAAAATGCATCGCATCACAATGACTTCCTCCGTTTCCTGCTGATATGATTTTACCCCCTTTTTTGATGGCGTATGACATTATTTGAGCGCCTTCCCTAATTTTCTCAATTTGCTCAGGGTCGTTTATAAAATTATCCAGTACTTTTCGTGATTCTAAAAATTCTGCTTTAATAAGATCTATACTCATTTTCAATCATCATCTTCGTCTTCTTCTTCCACGATTTCAAGTTCTTCTTCAGATTCTTCATTTTGGATCTGTTCTACACTTTTATCGTAAAGCTTTGCTTTTAAATTCAATACATCATTTTCAAGTTTTGAAACGCGATTTCGAAGCGAAAATAATTGAAAATTTTCGATGACAATTTCAATCAACATCAGGGAACACATAAACACCAATAGATCTCTTGCCATGTATGGCAGATCTGAAAAATATTTAAAAAACCCCCATTGTTTAAAAAGCTCAAGGGTATGAAAAATATTGAGCGACATAGCCAGTACAAGTCCAACTACTATGAGGTAAATAGGATAAAAAAATAGCTTAAATTTTCTCATTGCAATTTGCCTGTACCTGTAATATAGAAAAAATCATGATTCAGCACCATAAAACCTTTGATTTTCATCTAAAAGGATTGCATTTCGATTAGTTTATTGTACATACCCTGTTGATTCATAAGTTCTATATGCTTACCACGTTGAACAATTTTTCCCTGCTGTACTACAATTATTTCATCAGCATTTTGAATCGTGCTCAATCGATGTGCAATCACCAAAGTTGTCCTGTTTTTCATCAAATTGTAAATCGCCTGTTGCACAAGTTTCTCAGATTCTGAATCCAGTGCGGAAGTAGCTTCATCTAATATTAAAATCGGCGGATTTTTCAATATCGCCCTTGCAATTGAAATCCTTTGACGTTGACCACCAGAAAGTTTTGTTCCCCTTTCACCTATCAAAGTATCAAATCCCTGGTCCAGCTTTTCTATAAAATCATAAGCATTTGCAATTTTTGCAGCTACTTCAACTTCTTCCATTGTAGCGTTGGGCTTACCAAAAGCTATATTTTGAAAAACAGTATCATTAAATAAAATTGATTCCTGTGTCACTATTCCCATCATCTTTCGCAGATCATTGAGGCGATATTCCTTAATATTATGCCCGTCAATGATGATATCACCTGCTTTTGTATCGTAAAATCTTGGTATCAAATCAGCAATAGTCGATTTTCCTCCTCCAGATGGGCCAACCAACGCAACAACATTTCCCTTTGGTATCGTAAAGTTGATATCAGTCAATACCTCTTTTTCTCCATAGGAAAAGGAAACATTTCTGAACTCAATGGATTCCTTTAATTCATCTATATCTATCGGATTTTCAACATCTTTTATTTTTGGATTTGTATCCATTAATGAAAAAACCCGCTCACCGGAAGCTATCCCCCTCTGAATCTGACTAAATGCATTAGAAAGTGATTTGGCAGGATTCAAAATCTGCGAAAAAATTATGATGAATCCGATAAATTCGGATGCTCCCAAGGGGGAGGTGTTTTCAATCACCATTCTACCACCTATTAGTAGAATTAGACAAACGAATGCAACTCCTAAAAACTCCGAAACGGGTCCGGCAAGATTGGATTTGGCTATCATCTTGAAATTATGATGGCCATACTTTGCTACTTCTTTTTTAAACTTATCTACAATATATAACCTGGCAGCAAATGCCTTTATGATTCGCATACCTGTGAGTGATTCATCCAGTATATTGGTCATTCTGCCGAGAGATTCCTGAGTGCTGGTAGCTCTTTTTTTAAGTCTCTTCGCAATAGTACTTATAACCCCACCGGATATTGGTAAAATCAATAATGTATAAAGTGTTAACTCCGCAGACATTCTAAACAAAACGAGAAAAAACCCGAAAATCAATAAAGGTTCTTTAAAAAGTGCTTTCATCGAAGAAACAACTGTAGCCTCCACTTGCTGCACGTCAGTGGTTATCCTTGACATTATATCGCCCTTTCTTGTTTCAGTAAAATAACCAAGATCAAAACGAGTTATCTTATCAAAAACGCTATTTCTCATATTAGTGATTACGTTCACACGCATTCTTCCAAGTGCCAAAGAGGATAAATATTGAAATATGTTGGATAGAAAAACAGAGGTAAGTATTACACCACACACAAAATAAAGTGCATTTAGTTTACCATATTCATTTATTACACTTCCAAAGTAGTAGTAAAAAACATCTCTCAAATATTTATCTGAAAAAGAAAAATCAGGAAGTTCTGTTACACTTCTGGCTCCTTCAGTCTGATCAAACAGTATCTCAAGCAGAGGAATCAATACAGTAAAATTGATAACACTAAACACTACATGTAGAAGTGTGAGAATCACATATTGAGGCACAATGGCACCTAAAGGACGGGCAAAACCTAGTACTCTGAAGTAAGTTTTCATTTAAAAGAGATAATTTCTATATGGCATGTTCCACCTGAACCCTAAAGAAACAATCGTGGATGAATTGTCTTTGGTAATATTCGTTTCATTTCTTAATGTCAAATTAGCGTCC
>CAYTFO010000065.1:2844-17388 GCA_964437135.1 uncultured Roseivirgaceae bacterium
AGCGTCCAGATAGAAATTATGTTTCAATTGATATGATGCAAGTAACGAAATAAAACTCAATTCAGTTTCTACCCCCTGCGTCAATTCGTTTCCAAATTCATTTTCAAACAACAATTGCGATTTCTTAAGATCTCTTCCAACAGAGAATTCATCTCCCCGATCATTTCCATACCTTGCAAATAAATAAGTTCCTGTCAGATTCAATCTCGGAATTGGCCTGTAGTTTAGTTTTCCAATGAATTCCCAAAAATTGGCTCCGAGTGGATGTGCCAGCGGCTGCAAATAATGGGTATAACTCGTAAAAAGATCATCATGCGAATAGGTAAATGGCCGGGCAGAATTGAATTCAATCTGGGCATCCAGGTTATCGACAAAGAGATCAAAATATTTGAACCCTATTTGATAGGAATATTTATTGGACCACCAGCCATTTCGATCAACGAGGTTACTAATCACCATTTCATCAATAACTAATTGACCATATAATCGAGCTGTTTTATAAATATCCCATCTAAAATCTCCTCCCAAAAGTATATTGTTATCGGAACCTTCGTGTTGTTCTATTGCCCTGTAGAAAATAACAGGCACAAAATATCCCCACTCCAGTTTACTTCCTCCGAGCGAATCAGGCTTACCTAAAATCACGGATTCAAATAAACCTATATTAAAACCTCTGGCAATGTTGAATTCAATATGATGGAAAGCCATAAACTTATTTGGATAATCACTATTTCCAAGAGTACCTCCGGGAAATGTAAAAACATCTGTTACTAATTCTGCAAACATGCTTGTGTAGCGTATTCTCCAAAATTCAGCCTCCAATCGTAAGTATGGGTAGGAATTTCCAAAGTCAGATAGAATCATAGATCGCTCTCCAACACCTAAAAAATGCCTTCCAAAACCTAGTTGTGCATGGATATGTTTGGATAATCCCAGATCGATGTATCCAAAAGCTCTGAAAAAATCGGTTTTTGTGCCGTCATATTCCTTCCAAAAACCTTCATATGGTATCAGACCAACAGAATCAATCACTTCCTGAATATAGGCGGGGTATTGAATCTGATTGGTAGTCGTACGGGTAAAAAATGATAATTTGTTGTCTATCGAACCAGAAATCTCAACACCTCTGCCGTTTCTGAATAATACAGGGTCCTTGAGGTTATCACTTCCAACCTGCAATTCCCATATTGGATTCACACTTATTCTGAAATCTTTACCCTTTACAGCCAGGAAATCATTTTTATACTTATAAACTGTATTCCAAATCGGACGTTTACTATTTGCCAATGAGTCGTTGAAAAACTCACGGTTTTCTATAATTGCATATTCAGCTAAAAACTTTTCAACTTTGTTTAATTTGAAATCAGCGCTATCAAATAATCCGGCGACTTTCCTTTTGGATACGGGCTTTAGGGTAGAAAAACTCATTTGACCCGATTTTACTTCCCATCTGTCATAGAAGTCATAAATCGGGTGTCTAATTTGGAGGTCGTTATCCTGAGCTAGCGCAACAACCCCAAAAAGTAATAAATAGACTATTGAAAAAAACCGCATTATTTGGCAAAAATAAGAAATGATACATTTGTAAAGGTAGATTTATTAACTATCTTTGCAGTCCTTTTTGAGAAAAGACTAATTATCATGAAAAAAGACATTCATCCAGAATACAAAGATGTAGTTTTCTTAGACACTTCATCGGATTTCAAATTCAAGACAAAGTCAACTATGTCTTCTGATGAAACTATCAAGTGGGAAGATGGAAATGAGTACCCTGTTATCAAGGTAGAGGTAAGTTCTGCATCACATCCTTTCTTTACCGGTAAAAAACTATTTGTTGATACTGCTGGTAGAGTTGAAAAATTCAACAGAAGGTACAAGAAAAAATAAATTTTCCGATATTCGGACAAAAGAGATCAAAGTCTTCGGGTACAATCCTGAGGACTTTTTTATTTTTGTCCAATGTCAATTGCATTCTTAGACCTAAAGGAAGAACACGCAGCTTTACTTCCTCTTACTTATACCAAGCCATCAGCCTCTTTACGTGTAGGTATTCTTACCATAAAAGAAAAATGGGAATTTCACCTGGGCAAAGCATCAGGTTATGTTACACAAGAGTATTTATCAAAACTCTATCCCCCAGCCAGTTCATTTAATTTTGTTATCAATGGCACGGTCCTGCCTTCATATGATTTGGTGGAGGAAATAAAACAGCTTTCTGAAGAAGAAGCATTGTTTAATAAAGAGGGAAAGTTTATCGCTGCAAAATCCTCAAAGTTTCAGTCCATTGATAGCTTTAATAGAAAAGAATCCTCCAAAGAAGTCAGTTTTATATCCAGAACATGGGATATTTTCAGAATGAACAGAGATCAGATTATCTCTGACTATGAACTTATCACCAAAGACAGACATTCTTCAGGGTTAAATGATATTCACACTAAATGCTATGGCAATGACATATTTCTTGAAGAAGGTGCCTCAGTCAAAGCTGCGATTTTGAATGCCGAAAATGGACCCATATATATAGGTAAGAATGCTCAAATACATGAAGGCTCAATTATCAAAGGTCCATTTGCTTTGTGTGAGGGTAGTCATGTAAATATGGGTGCCAAAATAAAGGGAGATTCTACAATCGGACCATTCTCAAAAGTAGGAGGAGAAATATCCAATTCAGTAATCCAGGGATATTCAAATAAAGGACATGATGGCTTTCTGGGAAACTCAGTGATAGGAGAATGGTGCAACCTGGGAGCAGACACCAACACCTCAAATCTCAAAAATAACTACGCAGAGGTTAAAATGTGGGACTACTCTACCAACCGTTTTACCAGTACAGGATTACAATTTTGTGGACTTATCATGGGAGATCATTCCAAATGTGGGATCAATACCATGTTCAATACCGGAACAACAATCGGGGTTTCAGCTAATATTTTCGGAAGCGGATTTCCTCGAAATATCATCCCTTCTTTTACGTGGGGTGGAGCAGCCGGGTTTTCAACATATCTTCCAAAAAAAGCCTTTGAAACTGCTCAACTTGTAATGTCAAGGCGGGGTGTTGACCTGACAGATGATGAAAAAGAGATGTTGACCGCTATTTTCAATATGACGGCTAGCCACAGATACTGGGAAAAAGAAGTATAATATGAAATTTAGTGAAATACCCGGTCTTGATCCGTTAAAAAAACAGTTGGTTGGTGCTTATCAGAAAAATCATATTGCTCATGCACAGCTATTTAATAGTATAGAAGGAGGAGGCGGTCTGCCGATCGCTATTTCCTATGCTACATTTCTGCTTTGTGAAAATAAACAGGGAGATGATGCCTGTGGTCAATGCCCCAGTTGTATTAAAATGTCCAAATATATTCATCCGGATGTTCACTTTTTCTTTCCAAAACCATCTCTGAAAAGTGGAAGCGATGATAAAAAGGATTCTGAACAAAATAGAAATGTGGGAGACTTCAGGGATTTCCTTCTCGAAAGCCCTTTTGGAATAGTAAGTGACTGGATCATTAAATCCGGGGCTGAAAGCAAGCAGGTTCAAATAAGCAAAGATGACGCGCTAAGGATCATTAAAACAGTCAGCATGAAGTCATTTGAAGGTGGACTAAAGATACTGATTATCTGGTACCCGGAATTTATGAACCTCTCATCAGCAAATGCAATTCTTAAGGTGCTGGAAGAACCCCCAACTGAGACCATATATCTTCTGGTTACTTATCAATATGAAAATCTTTTAAGCACAATACTATCAAGAACCCAACATATATTGGTCCCTAGATTTTCAAAAGAAGAAATTAAAACATACCTGGTGAAAAATTTAGGCATGGATACAACCACTGCAGAAAAGCAAGCAGGGATTGCTGAAGGCAGTATTTCAAATGCATTGGCAGTAACCCAGCAGGAAAATCTAAATAATGCGGATGAATTTCAATCCTGGATGCGATTCTGCTTCAAAACAGATTACGGATCATTGATTGGGATAAGCGAAGATTTTCATAAAATCGGTAAGAATGCACAAAGAAACCTTATGGAATACTCAATGCATCAACTTAGAAATGCACTGGTCTATCAATTGATTCCTGAAAATACTTCGCTAGAAGAAAGTGAGGTCGGATTTATTCAAAAATTTGGTCAATCGCTCTCACCGGATCAAATTGAAGCAATTTATAGCGATATTAGTAAGACTTTACAGCATCTTGAGAGAAATGCTAATCCAAGACTTACATTTCTTGCGTTGAGTAATCGCATAGCAGCTATATTTAACCAACAATGAAAAATAAAAAAATCATAGGTAGATTGGCAGAAGTTAGCTTTCCTGAATTCGGATTAGAGAATTATATAGCGAAAATTGATACGGGTGCTTATACTTCATCTCTTCATTGTGACAATATACATCTCGAAGACGATAAACTTTGCTTTTGGCTGGTTGATGACCATAATCATCAAATTTCCAGGAGTTTTGAAACGAAGGATTTTTTTAGGAAAAGAATAAGAAGCTCAAATGGCAAAACCCAACTTCGATATATCATTAAAACTAAAATCACTATAAAAGATAAAACCTATAAAACTGACTTTTCACTTTCTGACAGAAGTAAGATGAAATACCCGGTTTTACTAGGCAGAAGACTATTGACGAATAAGTTTATCGTCGATGTTTCCATAAAATATTAACTATGAAAATTGCAATTTTATCACGTAACTCTTCATTATACAGCACTTCAAGATTAAAACAAGCTGCAATTGAAAGAGGCCATCAGGCAGAGATCATTGATCATTTGCAGTGTGATATGATGATCCAGCAAAACGGACTGGAAATGTTCTACAAGGGAGAAAAGCTGGAAGGAATTGATGCCGTCATTCCAAGAATTGGCGCTTCTGTCACATTCTATGGAACTGCAGTTGTAAGACAGTTTGAAATGATGGATGTTTTCAGTGCAAACAGGTCATTGGCAATTGTACGCTCAAGGGATAAACTGAGAAGCCTTCAGATTCTGGCAGCTGCCGGTCTCGATATGCCTAAAACCGCTTTTACTAATTATTCCAAAGAAGAAAAGCAAATCATTCAAAAGCTTGGGGGCGCCCCATTGGTTATTAAGCTTCTGGAAGGGACACAAGGTCTCGGGGTAGTACTCGCTGAAACACAAAAAGCATCTAAATCTGTAATTGAAGCATTTCACGGTTTAAGAGCCCGAATAATAGTCCAGGAATTCATTAAAGAAGCCAAAGCAGCGGATATAAGAGCTTTTGTGATCAATGGGGAAGTGGTGGGTGCTATGAAAAGACAAGGCAAAGAAGGTGAGTTTCGTTCAAATCTGCATAGGGGAGGAACTTCTCAAATAATAAAATTGAAACGATCAGAAAAAGCTGCTGCGATAAAAGCTGCTGATGCGATGGGCTTAAGCATTGCAGGAGTAGATATGCTTCAATCTGATAGAGGCCCGTTGATTCTTGAAGTAAATTCTAGTCCTGGTTTAGAAGGAATAGAAAAAGCTACTTCCATTGATATTGCCGGAAAAATCATTCAATACATAGAAGAAAACTATCAGAAAAAGAGAAGAGGGAAGAAAAATGCCTGATATAATAAAATTAGGGACAAGGAAAAGCAAATTAGCCCTATGGCAAGCTGAATTTGTGGCCAAAAAGCTAAGAGATCAAGGGCAGCCCTGTGAATTGGTGACTATGGAAACAAAGGGAGATAAAATATTGGATGTCTCCATTTCAAAAATTGGAAGCAAGGGAGTTTTCACTGAAGAACTCGAAGAAAAACTGGAGTCTGGAGAAATTGATGCTGCCATACACAGTGCAAAGGACATGCAATCACAGTTGCCCGAAGGCTTCGAAATCATCGCCTTTACCGAAAGAGAGGTCACCAGTGATGTTATTGTAAGTGATTCCAGAATAGACCTAAGCTCCAAAGACCTTGTACTGGGAACTTCCTCTACAAGGAGGGTTGCTTTTTTCTCAAGATACTTTCCCAATGTAAAACTGGTAGATATGAGAGGGAATCTGCAAACTCGCTTAGAAAAAATGAGAAAAGGTACATGTGATGGATTGGTATTAGCTTATGCAGGTGTACACCGAATGGGATATAATGATCTGATTCAAATGCATCTTGATGATCATGGATTTATTCCGGCGGTTGGACAGGGAAGTGTCGCTGTTGAAACTCATGTAAACCTTGATCCGGATAAAAAAGAAGCGATTAGAAAAATCATAAATCACCCTCCTACCGAATCGTTATTGTTAGCCGAGAGAAAATATCTGAGCGAAATGAATGGGGGCTGTAGCATTCCAATTTTTGGTTTAGCAACTGCCTCCAATAATAATATTTCCTTGACCGGAGGAATCATCAGTCTCGATGGAAAGGAAGAAATCAGGAAGACTGTAAGTGGAACAAACCCGGAAACCATCGGATCAGAATTAGCCAAAACTGTAATTTCCCTGGGTGGGGATCGTATTCTGGCAGAAATCAAAAGTCAACTCTAAATTATATATTTGCCCAAAATCCAGTGACATGAAAAAACTATTATCATTAGCCATCGCACTCGTAATTATTACCTCATGTAATGATAAAAACAAAGACTATCTTATCACGATCCATACCTCTATGGGTGATATGAAAGTTATTCTGTTTGATGAAACTCCATTGCACAAAAAGAACTTTGCAAAACTTGCTTTGGAAGGAAGTTATGATAGTACAGAGTGGCATAGAATCATTGAAGGTTTTATGATCCAGGGTGGAGATGTTTATGCAAAAAATGAATCTCAGGAAACAGAAGCAGACAGAATCCCAGCTGAAATTGTCCCTGGTTTTTATCATACAAAAGGGATGCTTGCAGCAGCGAGACAAGGAGATCAGGTCAACCCTGAAAAAAAATCTTCAGGCAGTCAATTTTATATCATTCAAGGGAAAGTATTCAGTGAGGAAGAATTGACTACTGACCAGTTAAAATTGAATCAGTCTCTTTCACAACTCCTACAAATGCCGGAATATGATACAATTCGAGACAGTTTTATCGAACTTCAGCAACAACGAAAATTTGAAGAGATGAATGAGCTGGCTTTCAAATATAAAAGTCTATGTGAAGAAGAGCTGGGTGTGGAACTTGACAGGGAAATTGATCCTGAGAGATTAGAGCTTTACACTACTGTTGGAGGAGCTCCGCATCTTGATGAGGAATATACAATTTTTGGAAAAGTTGTTGAAGGTGTTGAGGTTGTAGACAAGATTGCCGCAGTAGAAACAACCACTGCAGATAGACCAAAAACTCCAATCTATCTTATTATGGAAGTAGAAAGAGTTCCAAAAAAAGAAATCACTAAAAAATACGGTTATCAATACCCGGATTCCAAATGAAAATTCTGGTCACAGGTTCAAACGGACTATTAGGGCAAAAACTTGTCGAAAAACTCCCTAAAAGGGAAGATGTAGAACTGATAGCTACCGGTAGAGGTGAAAATCGTAATCCGAAAGGGAATTACAAGTACTTAACTCTTGACATAACCTCATCAGAAGAATTGAATTCTTTGTTTGAAAACATTCGCCCTGATGTTGTAATGAATACTGCTGCCATGACGCAGGTTGACGATTGTGAATTAAATCCCGAAGAGTGCTGGAAGCAAAATGTAACGGCTGTAAAACACCTTGTAGATGCTTGTGAAAAGATTGATGCATTTCTTATTCATCTCTCAACTGACTTTATTTTCGATGGTGCTTCAGGTCCTTACAAAGAAGATGATGAACCGAACCCATTGAGTAAGTACGCCGAAAGCAAACTTGAGTCAGAAAAAATAGTTCAAAACTCACAGACCAAATGGGCCATCGTGAGGACCATGTTGGTTTATGGAATAGCTCATGATATGAGCAGGTCAAATATTATTCTTTGGGTCAAGAAAAACCTTGAGGAAAAGAAACACATAAAGGTTGTGAATGATCAGTGGAGAATGCCAACATTGGCAGAAGATCTCGCTGATGGCTGTATTTTAGTTGCTGATAAAAAAGCCGAGGGAGTTTATCATATTTCTGGAAAAGACATACTTACCCCTTACGATATTGCAATAAAAACTGCTGATTTTTTCAAGCTTGATAAATCCCTGATCGAGGAAGTTGATGGAAGTATCTTTTCGCAACCTGCCAAAAGACCTGCCAGAACCGGTTTTGTTTTGGATAAAGCAATCCGTGACTTAAATTATGATCCACATTCATTTGAAGAGGGAATTGCTGTAATAGCCCGACAAATCAGCTAAAGCGCATTTTAATCTCAAATTCAAAGTCTTAATAGAACGTATCTTACTTGTCAGTGCATTAAATAATTCTTACTTTTATTAAGAATTTATTAATTCCAGCTTACTATTTTTTTAAATGAACCAGAAATTCAGAACTCTATTAGGTGCTATACTTCTTTTTACCTTACACTATTCTTATAGTCAAAAAACCTTCATAACCGAAAATCAATTGGAGTATGATGTTCTTCACTGGCATTATGATAGGTACAATAATGCAGAAAATGATGAATGGTATAAACTTGAGAAAGATGGAAAAACTACTTTCGAAGTAAGTTTTACTTATAATGAAGGTAGTTATGTCGTGGAATATGATGAAAAAGGTGCTATTTTAAGAGAAAACAAAGTAAGTAATATTAAAGATATACCCTCCCAAATCATAAATACGCTGGACTATCGATTAGTAAAATATAAGCTAGAGGAATACTCTGTTGATTCTTTCTTTGAAAACAAACAGGTAGTCTCCCAAACACACAGAGTAAAATCCAGATCTAAAACAGGTGGGGAAATAATACTCTGGTTTGATAAAGATTTTAATGTAATCCCTCAAAAGAAAATCAAAGAGCTGGCGAATAATTAACGAACTTCTACGATCATTTCTACTTCAACAGCAATGTTTCTGGGCAAAGATCCCATTCCAACAGCAGCTCTCGCATGCTTGCCTCTTTCTCCAAATACTTCTACCATCAGGTCTGAAAACCCATTTATAACTTCTGGTTGATCCGTATATTCAGGAGCACAGTTTACCATCCCTAAAACCTTTACAACTCTAACCACATTATTCAGGTCTCCAATTTCTGCCTTTAATGCAGAAAGCTGAGCTATCGCTGCAAGTCTTGCTGCCTGGTAGCCCTCTTCAACAGTCAGATCAATTCCAACTTTCCCTGCTACATATCCTCCTTCAGGTTTTGAAGGTCCTTTTCCTGCCATAAAAACCAAATTACCGGTCCTGACAGCATTTACATAGTTTGCAACAGGTTTGGAGGGTTCAGATAACTTTATTCCTAACGAGCTAATTTTCTCCTCTACATCATAGTCATAAAGTTGTGTCGGTTCTGTCTGATCTTTGGCTGATTCATTCTGATCCGTCACTGTCATGGAACATCCCGATAAAAGAACTATCAGGAAAAATATATTTAGTTTTAATTTCATCATTCTCCTCCTTTTTTCTTTTTCTTTTTCTTTCCAAAAAGATCTTTAATTGCATCAGCGGCTTCCTCTTTAGCCTTATCTACTTCTTTGTCAACAGCTTTTTTTGCTTCTTCTTTCTTAGCATCTATAACCGTTTCGACACTATCTTTTAATTCTTCTTTAGTTTCATTTATTTCCGCCTGCAGTTTCTCCTTTTGTTCAGCTATTTTCTGCTCTGCCTGTTCTTTAACATATGCTTTAGTCGAACCGGATGAAGAGCCTGAAGGAGTGGCTCCAAGCAATTTAACTTTCGGATCATTAAAGAACCCGGAAATACCAAGGTTAAAATCTACTTTGTCTAAAGAGAGGCTATTGGTTCCACTAAGGTTTGACACCAGACCTGTAACTGCACTACCAACAGCACCGGTGCTAACATCTTTTACCGTCATTGAATAATCCAGTTTGCCATCCAGACTGTTACTACCGTAAATCGTTGCTGTATAGCCGGCAATATTCAAATCAAATGGCTCAGCATATACCTTACCATCACGTATTTCAAAAGAGACAAGAGAATTAGCTAATTCTATTCTTGTGTTTTCAGAATTTAGTTTTGAAACACTGGAAATTGCATTTACTAGTTTTGTCTCCTGCAAAGAAGCTTTTGCAATTTCCAAAAATCCTTTACCGGAAATGGTTTCATAGATAGGCATCATGGTGCTATCCAGCATACCTGTTATAAGGAATTCAGTTGATAAATTACCTTCCATGTTTTCTGCAAATGGAGCTAACTTTTGAACTGTATTGAATGACGTAAAAGCAGATGGAATAGATAGTTTTTCTACTTCAAAACTAAAGTCATAAGTAGGTAATTCTGTATTGGAAACATAAAAGCCACCCATTTTAAATTTACCTCCCAACAGGTCAAAACCTGTATTTTTCAAATAAATTACTCCTTCTTTAATCTCTATATTTCCAGTAAAGCTGTTTAGCTCTAAATTATCATAGATTAGCTTATCAATATTGGAAGAAAAATTGAAAGCAATATTTTCTGGAATTCTCACCACTTCAAGTGGTACCGTGTCTGATGGAGTTTCTGGTGCTTCTTCTGGTGCAGATTCTGTCATAAATTCATTGACATCAACCAGTGAAGATTTAAAATCAAATTGACCCTCTAATAATGCTTCATCATTCAAAGCATACTGAATGTAATTAGTGATCTGGCCGGTTAGGTTTAAGTCCGTCTTTCCGGCATTACCTTTAAACTCGGAAAGTTGAATCTTCTGAGGATCAAAACTTGCACTTGCAGAAGAAATTCCAAATCCCTGAGGAAGATCTGTACTTACATATTTCAAATTTGTAATTGTGATGGCTCCAGATGTATTTAGTTTTTCATATTCTTCATTGTCAACCATAGTCATTCGCCCTTCAGACAAAAGCTTTCCGTTGATTTTCCCCGACAGCTCTGTATCTTCAATAGGAACAATCTTTAAGATTTTTTCCAGATCTATATTTCCGTCAGCAGTTAATTTCCAGTAATAATCTTCAAGATCTTTAAAGGCTAAAGTGGCCATGAAAGGTTCTCCGTCCACCATCATGGAAAATTTATCTACGTTAAATGAGGTTTGTCTTAGATCAGCAGAAGGATAATTAAAGTTTGACTTGATCTGTATGTTTTCTATTGGAATCGGGTACTCTGAGTATTGTATTTTTCCATTTTCTACCCCTAGGTTTGCTGCAATTTGGGGCATTGAATTTTCACTATACTTACCTCTGACATATCCATCAAATCCAACGTTACCGCTAGCTGTTACACCCGCTAAATAATCCTGATATAACCCGGGTATGAGTGAAAGTATGCTTTTGATACTAATCTCCTGACCGGAAAATGTAATCTCCATATCAATATCGGAAGTAGGCATACTGATGAACCCATCAAACCCAAACTTGAAATCATTTAAACCTACCATGTTTTCTTTAAAAGTATATTTCATGTTCTGTAGATCCATCCCCATGGTGATATCAGCCATTAAGCTCTTATTTGAAATGTATTCATCACCTTCATAGCCAAGAGAAAACTGAGAAATAGTCGTATTGGTCACCATATCAAATACATCCTGTGCAAAATCTCCACTTCCCGAATGATCCAGATCAAACAATGTAGTGTAGAATTGCATGGACTGATCAAAATAGATAAAATCACCATCAATTATTTCCCAGTGATTGATCGCAATTGATAATGGGTCCGCCGGTACCTCAGTTTCTTCAGTTCCTGTTGTTTCTGATTCTATTTCTTTCACAATATCGTAATTGGCAGAACCATCCTCCAATACAATTATGTGAATACTTGGCTGATTTAAAATCACCTCTACAATTTCCAATTGATCACCGGAAATTGCCGACATTATATCAACAGTCAGGTCGAAATTTCCTACTGATACAAGAGTATCTTCATCAAATGGCGCATTTCCAACAATTCCAAAATCTCCAAGGCTAACTGTCAGATTAGGGAAATTTGAAAATAGAGAGATGGAAAATTTTTCTGTGTCATAATAAACCTGTGCATTCAGGTATTTATCCGTTTCTTCATCTAAAGCTTTTTGAATATCGTCTTTGAAAAAAATTGGGATAAGAGCAGCAATTACAAGTAAAAGAATTACCAGGGATCCGATAAAAATTAAAAACTTTTTCATGACAGAATGTTATTTATACATACAATCGTACCAAGTACCAAATTACTAATAAAACAAGGAGATCAAGAACGATTGCTAAAATTTAACAGCTTAATAATCGTCTAAACCCCTCGAAAATGAAGAAAGCCAGATTAATACTGGGTGATCAGCTTAATTATCAACACTCCTGGTTCAATGATGAAGATCCAAACATTTTCTTTATAATGATGGAAATGAGACAGGAGACAGATTATGTAAACCACCACATTCAGAAAATAGTCGCGTTTTTCAGTGCAATGCGAGCATTCAGTAGTCATCTTGAAAAAGTGGGAAAAAAAGTTATCTATATTGAACTGGATGCAGTTGAAAACAAACAAAATTTAACGGGTAATCTAAGCTCGATTATTGAAGAATATGATATTGAGAAGTTTGAATACCAGCAGCCGGATGAATACAGACTTGATGTACAACTTTCAGAGTACTGTTCATCTCTCCCTATCGAATGGGAGTGCTTTGATTCTGAACATTTTCTTACTGAAAGAGCAGATGTAGGGGAAATGTTCAAAAACAAAAAGACCTTCCTGATGGAGACCTTTTATCGAAAAATGAGAAAGAAGTATGGCATTTTAATGGATGGGGATCAGCCACTAACAGGTCAGTGGAATTATGATAGTGATAATAGAAAGAAACTACCAAAATCACCTGAAATACCTGACAGGAAATTTAGAGAAAAGGATGTTTCTGAACTGGTAGCAATGATTAAAAATCATAAAGGTCTGGATTATATCGGAAACATTGATGATAAGAAATTTATCTGGCCTTCCAGTCGAAGAGAAGCATTAGCAGATCTTAGAAAGTTTTGTGATGAATACCTTCAAAATTTTGGTACATATCAGGATGCTATGCACTCTGAATTTGCCTTCAATTACCATTCCCTTCTCTCCTTTGCATTAAATAGTAAAATGCTTCATCCTCTGGAAGTAGTAAATGCTGTGCTTGAGAAATGGACCAACGAAAAAGAAACTATCAGCATTTCCCAGGTTGAAGGATTTATTCGGCAAATTATTGGGTGGAGAGAATTTATGAGGGGTATATACTGGGCGAAAATGCCAGAATATAAAAATCTAAATTTCTTCAATCATGAGAGAAAATTACCCGAATGGTTCTGGAATGGTAACACAAAAATGAACTGTCTGAAAAATGCCATTCAGCAATCCCTTGATCACAGTTATGCACATCATATTCAAAGGCTCATGGTTACAGGCAACTTCATGCTTCTGGCCGGTATCAGTCCTGATGAAGTGGATCAATGGTATCTTGGAATTTACATTGATGCAATAGAATGGGTTGAAATCACAAACACCCGAGGCATGAGTCAGTTTGCTGATGGCGGTATTGTAGGAACCAAACCTTATGTTTCATCTTCAAACTATATCAGGAAGATGAGCAATTACTGTGATAAATGCCAATACAGCCAAACGAAAAAAACGGGAGAAAACGCCTGCCCTTATAATTCATTATACTGGCATTTTTACGATAGGCATAGAGACAAACTTCAAAACAATCCAAGGATCGGAATGATGTATCGTACCTTTGATAAGATGGACTCATCAAAAAGAGAAGAAATAATTAAACAGGGAGACTATTATCTTAAGAATATTGAAAATCTTTAATTATTTCCTGGAAAGAGAAACTTCTATATCCTGAACCAAATTCATTGATATATACTTATCCGTCATCTCATTTATCTGATAGCTGATACCTCTTACATTATCATCGGATATCAAATAAAGAGTATCGCCACTTATTTCCCATTTTTGAGTATGACTGAGTGTATCTTCTCCAAAGATGCAACCGGGATATCCATTAGCTACTACCGTAAGGTTTTCATTTTTGAATTGGAATTCACCATACATGACGAACTCCATGTCTGAAGAAACTCCTTCAAAAGCTGCAGGATCTGTGGACCAAACCGCCTCCCAGGATCCTTCCAGATCATATTGATTCTCTTTTTCACTCTGACATCCGGTAATCGAAAGTGAAAATAATACCGCTAAAAATATTGCACTCCTTATTTTACTCATTGACTATTTCAAGTATTTGATAAGCAAATTTATCATGGTCCTTTTAAAAGTAGTAAAGGGAGGATAAAGAGTTTTTGCAACTGTCATACCCTTTCTCTGCTTCAAAAGTGATTTCTCATTTGAAAATGCTAAAAAACCGAAATGACCGTGCGCTTTGCCAATCCCACTAAAATTAACCCCACCAAATGGTAGATTAGGATGACTGAACTGCAAAACACAATCGTTTATACACATGGAACCCGCGGAAGTTTCATTGGTTACACGCTTTATGTTTGCTTTGTTTTGACTAAATATATACAGTGAAAGTGGCTTAGGTTTATCATTAATAAATGAAATTACCTGATCTAAATCTTTGTATTTTAAAACAGGTAAAATTG
>CAYTFO010000066.1:0-17244 GCA_964437135.1 uncultured Roseivirgaceae bacterium
GACTCAGCTGAGGTTTTACCCGTATATTCAGCTATTGGTGATTGGGCTTTTTGGCTTTTTCACTTATGCAATTTTTAATTATTCAAGGTCATCTGAACAAAATAGAGTATGGGTAGGTCTTGCTAAGGAAACAGCTCATCAATTAGGTACTCCATTATCTTCATTAATGGCATGGGTCGAATATTTAAGATCTGAGTACCCGGAAAATGAAAATGTTGATGATATTCAAAAGGATGTTGAGCGGCTCGAGATAATTACCTCCAGATTTTCCAGTATTGGAAGTTTGCCTCAATTAAATAGGGAAAATATTTATGAGTTGACTGTAAACTCAATTGATTATCTTCAAAGCAGGCTATCAAGTAAAATTCAATTTAATATTGATGCACATCCAAATCCTGAAATTTATGGAATGGCAAACAGAGATCTTTTTAGTTGGGTATTAGAAAATCTATGTAAAAACGCTGTGGATGCAATGGGAGGGAAAGGTCAGATTGATATCAGATTATTAAAGATAAATGAAGGCAAAATTGCAATAGATGTGCAGGACAATGGAAAAGGAATTCCAAGAAGTAAAATTTCTCAAGTATTTAAAGCAGGTTACACTACCAAAAAGCGGGGTTGGGGTTTGGGATTAACTCTTGTGAAAAGAATCATTGAAAACTATCACAACGGCAAAATTTTTATCAAGGAGTCTGATGTTAGGAAAGGAACAGTATTTCGGATTATTTTGAATTCAGAATAGAAATTTTAAGTAGAATTTTAATGATAGACCTGTTGCAGAATATGATTTTGATAAAAGTTTAGCAGCGGCTATTATCAAAGATCAAAAAGCCTTTTTGTCTTAACAATATATTAGTTAATTTCGCAGTCGATTTAAATAAAGTATTTATAACCCACATTTAATAATGGCAAATAAAGGAAAAGTTAACCAGATTATTGGGCCAGTTGTCGACGTTGCATTCGAATCTGATAATAAACTTCCACAAATCCTTAATGCACTTAAAGTCACAAAAGCTGATGGAACAGTTGTAGTACTGGAAGTTCAGCAGCATTTAGGAGAAGATACTGTAAGAACCATAGCAATGGACGCTACAGATGGATTGAGAAGAGGACAGGAAGTAGTTGATACAGGAGAAGCTATCAGAATGCCAATAGGCGAGAACATCAAAGGAAGACTTTTCAATGTTGTTGGTGAAGCAATTGACGGACTTGCTCAACCTGAAGGAAACGAAGGTTTACCAATCCATAGAAATGCACCTGATTTTGATGAATTATCTACTTCAACTGAGGTTCTTTTCACTGGAATAAAAGTAATTGACCTGATCGAGCCCTATGCAAAAGGTGGTAAAATCGGATTGTTTGGTGGTGCTGGTGTGGGTAAAACTGTATTGATCCAGGAACTTATCAATAATATAGCGAAAGCTTATTCTGGTCTTTCTGTATTTGCAGGTGTAGGTGAAAGAACCAGGGAAGGAAATGACCTTCTTAGGGAAATGATTGAAGCGGGTATTGTAAACTACGGAGAGAAATTTAAACATTCAATGGAAGAAGGTGGCTGGGATTTATCTACAGTGACTCCTGAAGATTTGAAAGAATCAAAAGCAACATTCGTATTTGGTCAGATGAATGAGCCTCCCGGTGCAAGAGCCAGGGTTGCGTTGTCTGGTCTTACTATAGCAGAATATTTCAGAGATGGAGATGGTTCAGGACAGGGAAGAGATATTCTTTTCTTTATCGATAATATTTTCCGATTTACTCAGGCCGGATCTGAAGTATCAGCACTTTTAGGAAGGATGCCATCTGCTGTTGGATATCAGCCGACACTTGCAACTGAGATGGGTGCAATGCAGGAAAGAATTACCTCTACAAAACACGGATCTATTACCTCTGTGCAGGCAGTTTATGTTCCTGCGGATGACCTTACGGATCCAGCTCCTGCAACTACATTCTCTCACCTGGATGCAACAACAGTACTTTCAAGAAAAATTGCTGAGTTAGGTATTTATCCTGCAGTGGATCCTTTGGATTCAACTTCAAGGATTCTAAGCTCCGAAATTTTAGGTGAAGAGCATTACAGATGTGCTCAAAATGTTAAAGAGCTTTTACAGAGATATAAAGAACTACAGGATATCATTGCAATTCTTGGAATGGACGAACTTTCAGATGAAGACAAACTGGTAGTTCACAGAGCAAGAAGAGTTCAAAGATTCCTTTCTCAACCTTTCCATGTTGCGGAACAGTTTACAGGGCTTAAAGGTGAGTTGGTTGATATCAAAGAAACAATCAAAGGTTTCAATGAAATTATGGAAGGTAAATGGGATCATTTGCCTGAAGCAGCTTTTAACCTTGTTGGTACGATAGAGCAGGCTGTTGAAAAAGGAGAAAAATTATTAGCAGAAGCAAACGCTTAAGATAATGTTTATTGAAATTGTCACACCTGATGAGAAAGTTTTTGAAGGAGAAGTAGAAAGTGCTACTTTTCCGGGAAGCGATGGCTCATTTCAGGTGCTAAATAATCACGCTCCTATGATTTCAACCCTTGGAAAAGGTGATATGAAATTCATAAAACTCGTGGACAAAATACCTCAGGAAACTCATATTCTTATAGATGGAGGAGTAGTAGAGGTATTAAACAATAAAGTCACAGTCCTTGCTGAGAAAATTATCGACGAGTAGTCGTTTTAATCTTAACTTCAACCCTGACGATAAATGTCAGGGTTTTTTATTCCTAAGTTTTCAGATAATTATTCTTCCTTGATGAATTTAATTGGATTTACCAATGCTGCTTTGATCGTCTGAACCCCAATTGTACCGACTGTCAAAATCAGCATCATTGCGCCAGAAAGAATAAATATATCCACCGTTATTCTCGATTGTACTGCAAAATTTTCAATCCATCCTCGCATTAATAGCCAGCATAGAGGTGTGGCTATAAATAGAGCAACAGTGAGGAGTATTGCGAATCTCCTGAAAATCAAAAAGAGTATATCGCTGATACTCGCACCCAGAACTTTCCTTATCCCGATTTCTTTATTTTTCTTTTCAATCAGGAATGTAACCATACCAATCATACCTAAACATGTAATGAGGATAAGAAGAAAAGTAGTTTTCTGTACAATTTTTTGAAATTGTAATGTGCTGCTAAATATGTTCTCAAAGTCTTTGTCTATAAAACTGTAGGTAAACGGTGTATCTGAGCTAAACCTTTTCCACGAATTTTCCAGATCACTTAGCAATGCATTCAATTCTTCAGCAGAAAGAGAGCCTCTGGTTTTGACAGTAAACTGAGGGTTTGGATTTCTAAATATTGGTGCTTTTTCATCAAGAAAAGCTGTAGGGTGTGATTGGTCGCTAAGGTTAGCAAGAATTTCATTTGTTACTCCTATGATTCTAAATTCAGTATCTCCGTATTTTACTTTCCCACCTATAGCTGATTCAGCGTCCTCAAACTCGAATGACTTCAAAAAGGTCTCAGTAACAATGATTTGTAGGGAATCATTGAATCCCTTTGAAAAATTTCTACCCGCAATTAGTTTCAGTCCATAGGAATCAATGAAGTATTCATCTATTACCAGATAGTTTACAGGAATACTCAGTGATGAGTTTTTATAGGAAGTGAAATTATCAAAGTCAAAAATCAATGGGGGCGTATCTGAAGAGAAGCTTACTGCTTCTATTGCTGGATTTTTAAGAATTTCATTTTGAAACGGTTCTCGGTTGTTATCCAGTCGATGTACATTTTCAACCAAGATCTTATTTTCCTTATCAAAACCTAAATCAAAGTTGAGGATGGTGCTTATTTGTCGGGAAATAATCAGAGTTATTGCAATCATTCCTACCGATATTGTAAACTGAAATCCAGTCAGTATACTTCTGATATTATTTCCACCCAGATGACTTGAACGACTACTTTTTAGTACCTCAACGGGAACAAAACGCGAAAGCACAAATGCGGGATATAGTCCACTAGTGAGAGTAATAATGCCCATGATGAACAAAATTCCAATGATTGCAATTGGCTGAAACAATGACTGAATGGATAATTTCTTTTCGAGGAAAAGATTTACTTCCGGCAGGACCAGGTCTATGATGATAATTGCACCTATGGTAGCGATGATTACATAAAGCAAAGATTCAACAAGAAATTGCCGCACAAGCATAGATTTAGTTGAGCCAACTGTTTTACGAATACCAACTTCTTTTGCTCTGGTAGATGACTTCGCTGTCGCAAGGTTTATATAATTGATAATCGAAATCAATAATATGAGTAATCCAATGGAAGCTGTGATATAGAGATTACCAATATCAGCAGTATCATTAAGACGAGAATAGATTTTTGTTGGCTTAAGATGGATATCATAAAGCGGCTGGATATATAGGTCCCATTCTTCACCTGATTCTAAAAATTCCCTGTAAGATATTCCTCTATATTTCTGGAGAAATGTCTCCAGGTATTTTCCTGGTACCTGAGCTACTTTTTTAGCCAATACTTCCTGATCTACATCTGGCCTGGTTAATCCAAAAGTCACAAAGGTTGTTCTCATCCATGAATCATGTCTTTTTTGCACTATAGAAAATGATGTCATCGAGACAAGGAAATCAAATTGTATATGTGAGTTAGAAGGAGTGTTTTTTGCAACTCCTGTGATGCTGTAACTTTGTTTTTCAGCACCTTCTCCTATTTGTAAGAGCTTACCTATTACATCCTCAGAATCAAAGTACTTATTTGCCATTTCTTCAGTGATCACTATTGAATATGGTTTGCTTAAGGCTGTATTAAAGTCCCCCCGAATCAATGGGAATGTAAAAATTTGCAGGAAATTACTGTCTACTGCAAGTATTCCTTCTTCCTCAAAAATCTTATTAAATTTTTCGTTATTCAGACTCACAAGCATTGCACCAGGTGTATATACTCTGGTAAGGTCTTCAAATTCCGGTACCTCAGCCTTTATTGCATATTTTACTGCGGGACCTGTTGAACCAAACAGAGCGTCATCATCTCTCCATATGAAGGTCTGATTGATTCTATAAATTCGTTCTCCTTTCTCATGAAAACGATCGTAACTGTATTCATCAACTACATATAGAGAGATCAATAAGAAGACAGCAATTCCTATTGTTAATCCTATGATATGGATAATGCTAAAAGCCTGTTGCTTAAATAGTTGCCGGATGGCTACAAGGAAATAGTTTTTTAACATGAAAAAATATAAGCCAATATTCTGCCACTCTTATAAATCCCTGAAAATCAATAGTATGGGTTTTGAATTTGTTGTATTGTCTGAACGTTAACGAACACTATTTTTCATTTCGGACAGCTATGTAATCAAGTTCTTAATTGGGATTTCACAATCCCCAATATCCATCATGGAATTTACCAGGCTTATTTTTGAAAAAGTGTGAAGATTGTCAATCGTAATTTTTTGAATTTCAAGAGCTAATTCACTTTGTAAGTACTTTCTTTTTGTCCCTTCAAGCAAGAAAGTGTCAGGTAATATCCAGTTTTTTCCATTCCAAAAAACAGGATTTGCATAATATGAATCTGTCACCTTTCTATTTTTAATGATTAGGATATCATCTGCATTTCCTCTTTTATTGAAATGATGCTTAAGTGTATTTCGATTCTCAAACTTGAATCCATATTCAATCTTATCATCATAAATGAGTTTCAGAGAATTGATACTTCGAATAAAATACTGAGAATATTCTACGTTTACAGTTTCAGAATCATAGACAACTCTTACTTTATATTTATTGCTGAATTCTAATTCTGGAAGTATTTCTTTGAGATTAAAAGGAGTTTCGTTTGGGAAAAAATGTTGAAAAGTCTTCTCTACTCTATTCTGATGATAGCTTATATTTTGGTATTGACCATTATGAAAGCATATGGACTCAATAAAGCGGGACATAGATTTTGTCAATTACTTCCTGATATTCAGCTTCAAGATTACTTAATGAGGTGATACCTCCTCCACTCTTGAAATATAAATCATTGCCCTCTTTCTCAATATACCTAATCATCACTCCGGTATCAAGGTTCATACCATCGAAATACCCGCAGATACCGGTGTAGAATCCACGTTCATAATCTTCTGTACTTTTGATAATTTCAAGGGTTTTTGATTTTGGGGCACCTGAAATTGACCCTGCCGGTAGTAATGAAAATAGTATATCTCCAAGTTGAGATTGCCAATTTGGTTTTAATTCGCCCCTGATTTCAGTGCTAACCTGAAGTAAAGTTTTTTCATGAGTTTTGATCTCATCAATATACCTAAATCGAGTAACTTCAACTTTATCGGAAAAACCGCTAAGATCATTTCTTAGCAGATCTACTATGGTTACATGTTCTGCTGTTTCCTTTTTGTCACTAAGTATTTTTTCATGTACATTAGGAAAAGATGCATCGATAGTACCTTTCATTGGATGTGTAAAAACATAATTGCCTTTTATTTCTATAAATGTTTCAGGAGAAAAAACGACAAATTGGTCCTTAAAAAGAACTTTGTATTTAGCATTACTCAATGAATAGATTTCTTCAAGTGTGAGGTTAGTCTTTATTGGAGTTTTTACAGTAAGATTTACAAGGAAGGAATTGCCATACTGTATTTCTTTCACAACCTTCTCAAACTGTTTTTTAAATTCAGTGATAGGTTTTGGGAATTTTTTAAAGTAAAGATCACTTTTTGTTTTGAACTCCAAATCGTTATTCGAATTTCCCTTTATATTCCAAAGGACTTTATTTTGGTGCTTATCGGAAATCCAGCATTTTTTCCCTTCAAAGTCAGTGAAAAAAAAGAAGGGCTGACTCTTTTGACCGGATAGATTGAGTATTTTAACAGCCTCAGCTCTATTGTGTAGCATCTTTTTTTCCGGTCATTCTTTTCCACATTTTCTTTTCAAATTCCCAGAAAAAAAGAAACTGGCCGAATATGAAACCATAGAAAAGTAGAAAAGCGTTGTAAATGGGTAAAATAAGAACGTAATAAGCTACTGAAAACCAGATTGGGGTTTCTCCCTGTTCTGTAAATAAGGATACTACAGGTTTTTTTAAAAATAATACAGTAAATCCTGTACACGCAAAAACCACAAGTACAATCACGACCTGAAATGTACTATTTAGATTCCATCTCTTTTTTAATTTCTCAATCCAACTCATCAATCAGTTCCTTAAATTCTGTCCAATTTGGCCGGGAGGTTATGACCATTTCTTCCTTTTTTACAGGATGCTCAAATTTAACCTTAAAAGCATGCAATGAAATACTTTTATCTTCATTTGATTTAGGAAAACCGTATTTCAGATCTCCTTTGATCGGACAGTTCATTGATTGTAGCTGTACTCGTATCTGGTGAGGTCTTCCGGTTTTTGGAGTAACTTTTAGTAAAGAGTAATCCCCTGATGATGTGAGATATTTGTAAGTTAAAATGGCCTTTTTACTATTTGGAACTTCATTTTTATATGAACGGGTAATATTTTTCTTTCCATCCTTAACCAACCAATGTATAAGTTCTTCTGAATCTTTCGGCGGCTTTTGTCCAACAACTGCCAGGTAAGTTTTCTCGATTAGATCTTGCTTGAAAATTTTATTTACTCTTTCCAGTGCTTTGCTGGTTCTTGCAAAAATCACAATTCCACTTACCGGCCGATCCAGTCGATGACAAGGATGTAAAAAAACAGCTCCGGGTTTATTATATTTTGACTTAATATACTCTCTCCCCCAGTCTGTCAAAGTTCGATCACCTGTTTTGTCGCCCTGTACCAGCCATCCCGTTAGTTTATTGATGATCAGTAGGTGATTATCCTCATAAATGACTCTTGGTTCCACTAAAATTCACTGATAAAGTGAAATTCTATTTCAGGGAAGTTATCCTGAACCATCTGTAACCAGGCTTTAGATTCAGCCATAAATACAAGTTTTCCATCTTTATCTTTTGCAATGTGACGGTATTTATCCTTCACAAATGCATCAAGTTTTGTCCTGTCTTTTGCACTAATCCAACATGCTTTATAAATATTGACTGGCTGAAACTGAACCTTAGCTCCATATTCATGTTGAAGCCTATATTGAAGGACTTCAAATTGTAAAGCACCTACAGTACCCACAACTTTTCTGGATCCCATTTCGTAGGTGAACAACTGGGCAACACCTTCATCCATCAGTTGAACAAGGCCTTTTTCCAATTGCTTAGATTTCATTGCATCCAGGTTGATAACTTCTTTGAATAATTCTGGGGAAAAGCTGGGAATTCCTTTATAAAGTCCTTTTTCGCCTTCGCTCAAAGTGTCTCCGATCTTCAGATTCCCTGTATCATACAGACCGACAATATCACCAGGCCATGCTTCGTCAATTGTTTCTTTTTGCTGTGCCATAAAAGCTGTGGCATTTGAAAACCTGAAATTCTTATCATGACGAACATTGTAGTAATTATTGCCTCTTTGGAATTTACCGGAACATATCCTAAGAAAAGCAATTCTGTTTCTATGCCTTGGATCCATGTTGGCATGGATTTTAAAAACAAATCCTGAAAACTTATTTTCATGTGGATCAATTACTCTTTCTTCCGTCTCTCTCGGTCTTGGAATAGGGGCAATATTGACAAAACAATCCAGTAGCTCCCTGACACCAAAATTATTCACAGCGCTTCCAAAAAATACCGGTGCTACTTTTCCAGTTAAATAATCTTCAACATTGAATGGGTCATAAACGCCATCAATCAATTCGATGTCTTCTTTTAGTTGATTAATTGCTGATTCTGGTAAATGATCAGTCAATTTTGGATCATTTACACCATTGATCTCAATAACATCTGTTGCTCGTTTAGTTTTACTGGCCTCAAAAAGATTGAGATTGTTTTCATATAAATTGTAAACTCCTCTTAATGATTTTCCCATCCCTATTGGCCAGGTGAGAGGTCTTACTTTTATATCAAGTTTTTCTTCTATCTCATCCAGCAACTCAAAAGCATCACGCCCTTCCCGGTCTAGCTTATTGATAAAACATAAAACCGGAGTATTTCGCATCCTACACACCTCCATTAGTTTTTCTGTCTGCGCTTCAACTCCCTTTACACAATCAATGACCATGATGACACTATCTACAGCTGTCAGGGTACGGTAGGTATCTTCTGCAAAATCCTGGTGACCAGGTGTGTCAAGTATATTTATTTTTAGGTCTTTGTAGTCAAAAGCCATTACCGATGTCGCGACAGATATACCTCTCTGTTTCTCAATTTCCATCCAGTCTGACCGTGTCGTCATATCAATCTTGTTGGATTTAACAGCCCCCGCAGATTGGATAGCTCCTCCAAAAAGCAAAAGTTTTTCTGTCAGAGTTGTTTTACCAGCATCCGGGTGTGCTATTATTCCAAAAGTTTTCCTTTTTTCTATCTGTTCTTCAATCGACATAAAATAAATTTAGAGCGCAAAAATAAAAAGATTCAACTTGAAGCGGTACCAACGTCTCTTCTTTTATGTGATTCTCATAATTCTTTTTTTGTCAGCACCTGCGATCTACACTAAAAGCGGAAATGGGGGAATTTTGATCTTTCTTATTCTTCTTATTCTGGTTGTTATTATTGGCGTAACAATCAGGGAAATGCTAAAAAATGGCAAATAAAAAAGACCACGCAAAAAGCGTGGCCTCATCCAAATACTAACTTTAACATGAAAAATCTTATTAACAAAGATTTAACAAAATCAACTCAAAGTTAATAAATATTAATGATATAGACTTAAAAAGTCTTTTTGGTTTACATTTTATTAATCATAGAGGAACCACCTCAAAGCAATTGACTGAGGTAAGATGATAAGCTCAGACTTCACCAATTGTTCCATAGCAGGAATTTCGAATAATAAGTAACTCCTCAAAAGTTTTATTCTCTGAATTAAACATTAGACCATTTTGTGTAGAGTTTATAATTAATCAGTCATTATGGTATTAAAGATCAGAGAGAATGACTGAAGAATTAAGTCTAATTACACATGTGACTGACATAATGTCACAATTATATCATTTTTATTCTTTTGGCACATCCATTGTTGATCTAAAGTAGAAATAGAATTAATAAGACTTTAAATAAATCAAAATGGGTAAAATAATTGGTATAGACTTAGGAACTACCAACTCTTGCGTAGCCGTAATGGAAGGGAATGAACCCGTCGTAATTCAAAATAGCGAGGGTAGAAGGACAACACCTTCAATTGTGGCTTTCCTTGATAATGGTAATGGGGAGAGAAAAGTTGGAGATCCTGCAAAAAGGCAAGCGATCACAAATCCACACAATACTATAAGCTCTGTAAAAAGGTTTATGGGGAAAAAATATTCTGAGGTATCTGAAGAAAGAAAGAATGTATCATACAAACTTGAATCAGGTAATAATGATGTAGTACGAGTAAAAATAGGTGATAGAAACTACACTCCTCAGGAGTTGTCAGCAATGATCCTTCAGAAAATGAAAGCAACAGCTGAAGATTTTATAGGACAGCCCGTGACTGAAGCGGTGATCACTGTGCCGGCATATTTCAATGATGCTGAAAGACAGGCGACTAAAGAAGCAGGTCAGATTGCCGGACTTGAGGTAAAAAGAATAATAAATGAGCCAACTGCTGCAGCATTAGCTTACGGGCTAGATAAGAAAAATAAAGATATGACTATCGCAGTGTATGACCTTGGTGGTGGTACATTCGATATTTCAATTCTTGAATTAGGTGACGGTGTATTTGAGGTAAAATCTACTAATGGAGATGTTCACCTTGGAGGAGATGACTTTGATTCTAAAATTATAGATTGGCTGGCTGAGGAGTTTAAGAAAGATGAAGGTATTGATCTTAGAAAAGATCCAATGGCACTTCAGAGATTAAAGGAAGCTGCTGAGAAAGCAAAAATTGAGCTTTCAAGTTCAACCAGCACAGAGATAAATCTTCCGTATATTATGCCTGTTGATGGTGTTCCAAAACACCTGGTTAGATCTTTATCAAGAGCGAAATTTGAGCAGATTACAGAGGATTTAGTTACTAGATCTATGAATCCTTGTAAAAAGGCATTGGAAGATGCTGGAATCTCAGCATCAGAGATTGATGAGGTTATTCTGGTAGGAGGATCAACAAGGATTCCTAAAATTCAGGAAGAGGTAGAAAAATTCTTTGGAAAGAAACCATCTAAAGGAGTTAATCCGGATGAGGTAGTTGCTATCGGAGCAGCAATCCAGGGTGGTGTTTTAACAGGTGAAGTAAAGGATGTTCTTCTTTTGGATGTGACTCCACTTTCACTTGGTATTGAAACACTAGGTGGTGTATTTACAAGACTTATTGAGTCTAACACGACTATACCAACTAAGAAGTCGGAAACTTTCTCAACTGCAGCTGATAACCAGCCTTCTGTTGAGATTCATGTACTTCAGGGTGAAAGACCTATGGCAAAAGATAACAGGTCAATTGGTAGGTTCCACCTGGATGGTATTCCGCCTGCACCGAGAGGAGTACCTCAAATTGAGGTAACATTTGATATTGATGCAAATGGTATCCTGAATGTGTCAGCAAAAGACAAAGGAACAGGAAAAGAGCAGAAAATTAGAATTGAGGCATCTTCTGGTCTATCTGATGAAGAAATCGACAAAATGAAGCAGGAAGCTGAAGCAAATGCAGAAGCTGACAAGCAAGTTAAGGAGAAGCAGGAAAAAATCAATTCAGCAGATTCTTTGATATTCCAGA
The DNA here is from genome assembly GCA_964437135.1 of uncultured Roseivirgaceae bacterium. Lineage (GTDB taxonomy): Bacteria > Bacteroidota > Bacteroidia > Cytophagales > Cyclobacteriaceae > CAYTFO01. Next base: position 11,708 of record CAYTFO010000066.1, read on the forward strand.
CTGAAAAGCAACTTAAAGATTATGGTGATAAGTTGTCTGATGGAAACAAAACTGCGATTGAGGGAGCTTTGACAAAACTAAAAGAAGCACACGGAAAGCAGGATGTTGAAGCTATTGAGTCATCAATGAATGAACTGAATACAGCCTGGCAAAATGCTTCTCAGGAGATTTATCAGGCGCAACAACAAGCAGAAGGAACAGCTGGTGCTGAGGGTGCCGGAGCATCTGCAGGAGATACCGGAGCACAATCGGATTCGGCAGATGATGTTTCAGATGTTGAATACGAAGAGGTGGACGAGGATAAAAAATAATGCTCTGAAACCCTAAATATATAGATATGTAAAACCCTGGACCATTACAGTTCAGGGTTTTTTTATTAGAAAATCTACTTTGTCATTTCCCAACATCTACATTTCAGCTTCTGTAAACAATAGATCAAAAGCGAAAAGAATTGATTTTAATGGATTGAAAACAACCCAGCATGAGATTCATAGTTGTGAATACAGTTTTCAGGGATTTTTGCATATATGAACTGTCATTCAAGTAATTTTGGTTCAATGTAGCTTTGAGAATTACTATATTCCGTTCTCATTAAATAATAAAAAATAAGACTTGAAAATACTTGTAAAAACACTGGCTGGGCTTGAAGAGGTTCTTAAAAAAGAAATTGAAGATCTTGGGGGAAAGAACATAAGAGCTCATAAAAGAGCGGTTTCCTGTGAAGGAGACATGGATTTTGTATATAAAGCAAACATTTATCTTCGAACAGCCCTTCGAGTCTTAGTTCCGATATTCGAATTTGAAGCTAAAGACGAACATGAGTTGTATAAAAATGTATATGACTTTGACTGGACACAATACCTCAGAAAGCACCAAACCTTTGCAATTGATAACACAGTTTTCTCACAGTATTTTAAGCATTCAAAATATGCAGCATTAAAAACAAAGGATGCGATAGTCGACCAGTTCAGAAAGAAGTTTGACGAAAGACCATCAATCAACGTTGAAAGTCCTGATATACAGCTGAATCTTCATGCATGGAATGAGAAATTTTCAATTTCTCTAGATAGTTCCGGAAAGCCTTTAAATCAAAGAGGATATAGAGATAGAGGACATCAGGCACCATTGAATGAAGTTTTGGCTGCCGGGATGATTTTAATGTCGGGTTGGACTCCCGATAAACCACTCCTTGATCCAATGTGTGGAACAGGAACCATACTTATGGAAGCGGCAATGATCGCTTATAAAATTCCACCTAATGCACACAGAAAAGACTTCGGATTTAAAACTTGGAATGATTTTGAGCCAATGAAGTGGCATCGTACTAAAATGGATGCAGAATCCTATAAAACTGACTTTGATGTGTCCATTACCGGGATTGAGATCAATCCTGGAGCATTTAGAATGGCAAATAAGACTTTAAAGCACCTTAAATTAGATCGGAAAGTGAAGGTGAAACGAATGGACTTTTTTGATTATAAGCCTGTAAGGGAAACCGAAGGAGTGATCATTTGTAATCCTCCTTATGGGGAAAGGATAGGTGAAGAAATTGAAGAAATGTATAAAAAGATAGGGGATCACCTCAAACAAAATTTTAAAAATCAATCAGTTTGGCTATTGAGTAGTAATAAAGCTGCTTTGAAACAAATTGGACTGCAAACAGAAGAAAGAATAGCTCTTTACAATGGTTCGCTTGATTGCGAGTATTGTAATTATAAGATCTATTAGTCAACTTTATTGTCATGAGAAACCCACTTTTACGCGCTGGTGCAGACGAGTTGAGCTATGATATACGGGGGATCGTAAAAATAGCAGAACAACTTGAGCAACTGGGGCGTAAAATCCACTGGGAAAACATCGGCGATCCGATTCAAAAGCATAGAAAGATTCCTGATTGGTTTAAAGAAATAATTCAGGAAACTTTAAAAGATGATATTTCATTTGGGTATAGTCACTCTAAGGGATTGCTAGAAACCAGGAAATTTTTAGCTCAAAGGACAAATAGCCTAAATGGCATTCAGATTACAGCTGATGATATTACATTTTTTAATGGCCTTGGGGATGCTATAGCAAAGATCTATCAGTATTTGCTTCCTTCTGCCAGAGTTATTGGGCCCTCACCTGCATACTCCACTCATTCGTCAGCCGAAGCTGCTCACGCAAATGCACATCCGGTTACTTACTTCCTCGACCCTGATAATAATTGGTATCCGGATTTAGAGGATCTTAGGATGAAAGTAAAATATAACAGTTCAATAGTCGGAATTCTGGTGATTAACCCCGACAATCCCACAGGAATGGTTTATCCTGAATCTGTTTTGAGAAAGATTGTGTCTATAGCTAAAGAATTCAATCTGTTTTTGGTCTTTGATGAAATCTATCAGAATCTAATATATAATAGTGCGAGTACTGTAACGTTGGCAGAAATCGTCGATGATGTTCCTGCATTAGCGATGAAGGGAATTTCAAAAGAGTTTCCATGGCCCGGTGCCCGATGTGGATGGATCGAATATTACAATCGAAGTCTCGATAAGGACTTTGATAGATTATGTACTACTTTGGATAATGCTAAAATGATAGAAGTAAGTTCTACTTCTTTACCCCAAAGAGTAATTCCAAAAATCATGAGCGATACAAGGTACGAGGCCTTTCTGGAAGAAACAAGACAGCATGTTGGGCAAAGAAGTAAAGAATTGATAGAACACCTTGGGACAATCAAGGGAATAAAGTTTAATCAAACCAATGGTGCATTTTACAATACTATAATCTTTGAAAAAGGGGTATTGAATGCTAAACAAAAACTTGCAATCAAAGACGTCAGAGTTAGTTCAACACTTGAAACATGGCTGGATGAGAATATGGCATTGGATAAAAGATTTGTTTACTACTTACTTGCAGCTAAAAATATTTGCGTAGTTCCAATCTCAAGTTTTTGCAGCGATTTGCTGGGATTTCGAATTACTTTTTTAGAAGAAGACCCTATAGAGAGAGAATTGATTTTTGAAGGAATAAAATCAGGTATAATTGAATATTTGGAGAGCACATGAGCAAACCATTTTATCAAAAACTTGGAATCAAAGAAGACTTTTCTTGTGCTTTAATCAATGAACCAAAAGATTATCGGACTTTGACTGAGGCACCATTCAAAATAAACATTGACTCTTCAAATTGTGATTTTGTCCATATTTTTTGCACAAAGAAATTTGAAATGGCAGAGCATATGAGGTTTTACAGAAATCAAATTAAACAAGAAGGGTGTATTTGGGCTTCCTGGCCAAAAAAAATCCTCAAAAGTTGAGTCTGATATAACTGAAGATGTAATTAGAGAACTTGCATTTCCTTTGGGTCTGGTCGATATAAAAGTATGCAGCATTGACAGTACCTGGTCTGCATTAAAATTGGTTATACGAAAGTCTCTGAGAACTAAATCTGACCTTTAGCAAATTCTGAATTATTTTATCTATGAATTTTTTTACATAATTTTAGTGGTTACCCATGATCTTACAACGCCTATATGATTAAGACTATAAAACGTTCAGTTCTTGGCAATGTCTTTATTTCTATTTTTTTAGGGCTAACGATTTTCATGGTTTTGTCCAGTTACTGGTTGTATAAGGATATCCGAAATGACAGATTTCGGGATATGGCTTATACTCTTTCCGTAATTAAGAGATATTATGAGTTAAGTTTTAATCAATGGGAACTTACATTATTAAGTACAGGTCAAAGAATTTTAGAGATTGACGGTGAGGATCAAAAATTAAAAAGACTTGAATATGCCAATAAGGCATTGAAAAATTACCCTTCTTTATTAGCCTTTGGATTTACTGACACAACCGGTCAGGTGTTGATATTTACAGGCTATTCCCCAAATGATTCTTTACCGAATCTAATGTTATCAGAAAACTCTAAAAGATCTTTTTTAATTTCAAAAACTTCTGAGAATATATCAATTGGAGAAGCATATTATTTTGCTAATGTGAATGACTGGATACTGCCGATTAGATTACCTATTAGAGATTCAGCAGATGTTGTGCGTGCTATCAATACTACTGCAGTTCAATATAAAAGTATTAATAAAGAGTTAAAGAGCTTTGGTTTTGATACCAGTTATCGTTTTCACATGGTCAATTCATTATTTAATACTTCACAAATATATTTTCCTCTGGATGTTGGGGAATACAATAGTAGGTTAAGAAAAGATGCTAGTATTTATACTAATATTAATGTGATCGCAAATGTTGAGGATTTTGAAATATTTGAAGCAGAAAATTCATTTGAAGAGAATGAAATTTATGGGATAAGTTCCTCTTTGGAAGGATTAAACCATCAGCTTTATCTTACTTTAGACCAGGTAATCATAAGATTTCAATTTTGGTCGAGTTTCCAAATAATTTTATTGATTTATATTTTACTTTCTATCTCAATAGGATTACTTTTTTCTTATTTTAGAAAGAAGGAAGATGAATATCTTGATCAATTAGAAGCTGAGAGGAGCTATACCAGCAATATTGTAGATAGTTCTCCTTCGTTCATCATTGGTATGAATGAAAAACTTGAATTCTTATTCGTCAACCCGGTGATTGAGGAATTTTCTGGATATACAAAATCAGAACTCATTGGAAATAAATCGTTAAAAAGGCTTTGTCCTGGTGATTACTATATCCAGGTAGAAAAACTAGAAGCTGAGCTACTTAAAGGTGATGATGTTTATGCTTATGAACTAAATCTCTTGCATAAAAATGGGCAGTTACAGATTGCAAATATTAATGTAAGAAATAATATTGATAGTAATGATTACTATCAATACATCGTTTTTGGTCAGGATATTACAGAAAGGAGATTAGCACAGCAGAAATTGAGTCAACACGAAGCAAATCTTAAGTCACTTTTTGAAAGTACAAATAGTATAATTGGTCTTTTTGATAGAGATAAAAATCTTGTTGAGTATAATGATTCTTTCGCAACTTTTTCTTTCAACAGAGAAGGGATTGAGCTTTATCCAGGAATTGACCTGATTGCAAAAATGAAAACGCGTGTTATAGCAGAAGTTATTGATACATATCTAACTCGGGCTTTGGATGGTGAAAAAGTAAAAGAAACATTAGAATACCCTTTGAATGATTCTTCAATGTTCTTTTTACTCAATTATAATCCTATTTATGAAAACAATCAGATCATTGGTGTTTCCATGTTTGTTGAGGATATAAGTGCGTTAAAAACTACTCAGCAAAAGCTAGAAAAATATAATCAAAATCTTGAAGAGGAGGTTCGTTTGCGTACAAAAGAACTTGAGTCAAAAAATGAGATGTTGAGTCAAAGTTACAGCGAGCTTGAGAAAACTTTAAGCGATTTGAAAGAGACTCAGAATCAGCTAGTGCAGGCAGAAAAGATGGCTTCATTGGGGGTTCTGGCAGCAGGAATAGGACATGAAATCAATAACCCACTCAATTTTATTAAAAATGGAGCTTTAGCACTAAGTTCAGAATTGAAGAAGCTGGACTCTTCATTAGTTGAAAAGGTAAACCCCATTGTTG
>CAYTFO010000067.1:0-9713 GCA_964437135.1 uncultured Roseivirgaceae bacterium
GGGAATTCTAATTGCTTTTATCTCCAATTATCTTCTTGATGGAGTAGGCGGAGATAACGATTGGAGATTTATGTTGGGGGTTGAAGGTATTCCAGCCCTTATTTACTCCTTACTTGTATTGAATGTCCCTGAAAGCCCTCGGTGGTTGATTACTCACCAAAATAATTTGGTTGAAGCCAAGAGGGTATTGCTTAAAACAATGGATGAATCAGGAGCAGATCGAGAGATTCAAATGATTGAAGAGGATCATAAGAAATCACATATTCCCCATGAATCTGTTTTTAATAAGAAATATTCGAAACCTCTGATATTGGCTTTTCTTATCGCATTCTTCAATCAGCTGTCCGGAATTAATTTTATTCTGTATTATGCCCCTGAAATATTAGAAAAGGCAGGTTTTGGAAGCTCTGATTCCTTATTTAGCTCCATATCGATAGGAATAGTTAACCTTATTTTTACAATGGCAGGAATGCTATTGATTGATAAAGCAGGCAGGAAGTCACTGATGTACATAGGTTCAATAGGATATATTATCAGTCTTTTTATGATTGCTTATGCTTTCTATACGGATGGATCTTCACTTTTTAAATTGGTTTTCATACTTACCTTTATTTCATCTCACGCTATTGGACAGGGAGCCGTGATTTGGGTTTTTATCTCAGAGATTTTTCCTAACAGTGTAAGAGCGTATGGACAGGCATGGGGTTGTGGCATCCACTGGATTTTTGCTGCATTGATCACATTATTCGGATCAGTACTTATCAACCAGTTTGAACCATGGATGGTATTTACATTTTTTGGCTTTTTTATGGTTTTACAGCTCTTATATACCCATTTTATGATGCCGGAGACAAAAGGGAAGTCATTAGAGGAATTACATCTGTAGTGGTTAGATATTTTAATTACTTTGACTCCTCATTATTTGATAAGGTTTCTATTATTAATAATTATATGTCTGGCTAATTGTGTATTTATCTAATCGAAATCTAAAAGAATAGCATTGGAGTATTTGAATCCTGTCTTTTGCATTTTAGAACGATGTAAAAAAAATCCATTTAATGGTAGTTAACTTTTTGGTTTGTAATTATTAGCTTACATAAACTTTTTATATCGAGCTATTGTGTCTGTATTGTCATCAATATCTGAAAATGAGAAAAAAACCTTATTAAAGGTACTTGACCATCGTGCAGCTAAAAAACTAAATGGATATTCCGAGGAGTTTGAAAAAAACCTACTGAGGAAAACTAAGACATCTTCTATCAATGAATTATTGAGTAAGTTTCATTCAGAATTAATTCATGTAGATGATGATTTGAAAGATAGAAAAGTATCTATTGATTATTGGCTTAAAGATCACAGACTGAAGAAATTTCAGCTTCTTTCAGATCAGGCTATCAGGATTCTGGATAATCATACGCAGCAATATCTGTACATAAATGAAGCTAATGAAAGTATAAGTGGCTTACCTAATGAGATATTTGAGCAGAAAGGCCTTAAGTATTCAAATTTAAGGACACATCCCTGGGATTTGTTTCAATTGATTTTGATTTCAAGAAAAGTGATGAAGGTTTTCCAAAATCTGGATATTGATGAAAAATTAAATTCCAAGTTTGCTTTTGATCTTAGGTACAGACATCCAGGAAGAGGTTACATAAGAATTCATCAGACTATTTTGCCATTATCCATTTCAGAAAATGGTAAACCATCTGTTGTGTTAATTCAAAGTTCGGACATTTCAGAACTCAAGAAAAGCAATCGTATGAAGTATTTTTTTGGCTTCTGGAAAAATGGGATTTTTCAAAAACTTATCTCGGGAGAAACTTCCGCATATGGGAATATTCTGACGAGAAGAGAACTTGACTTACTAACACTGGCTGCTGATGGATATACAAGTGCTGAAATTGCAGAATTCAAAAATTTAAGTGTTGAAACAGTTAGAACTCACAATCGAAATATTATAAGTAAAACAGGTGCGAAAAACTTAACGGAAGTAGTGCGAGTCGCATTGGTTGAAGGCTGGATATGATTTTTTCAAGAATGCTTTATACAATTGTATCTTTTTTTTGATACTTAACATACTTTTTTTCGTCAGATAGCCTTTTGTTAGTAGGTTACCAACCCAACCTATTTTTTACTTTATTGAGTGTTTTAGACAATATAAGCGAGAGTGAAAAAAAGTTCATGCTGAAAATCCTTGATCACAGGGCTGCCAAGAGTCTGGATGGATTTTCAGAAGAATTTGAACGTGATATTCTCGAAAAAACCGGAGCGACTTCTATTACAGATTTGTTGAGTAAACTGCATAGTGAGCTTATTCATGTCGAAAGTCCCTATTCCGATGAAAAAGCATCTATTGATTACTGGCTTAATGATCATAGACTTAGAAAGTTTCAGTTACTCACGGATCAGGCAGTGCGAATTTTAGATCTGCATACCCGAAAATATATTTATTTAAATCAGGCAAACGAAACTCTTACAGGACTTCCAAATGATGTTTTTGTGAAGAAGGGTTTGATGTATACATATTCAAGAATACATCCCTGGGATTTGATGCATTTAATAAGTATAACAAAAAAAGTGGTTGACATATTTCCCGGGATGACAAAAGAAGATCAATTGAACTCTAAGTTAAATTATGATCTTAGATATAATCATCCTCTGAAAGGTTATATTAGGATAAATCAAAACATTCTTCCTGTTTCGATTGCTGAAAATGGAAAACCTGCAATTGTAATTATCCAGAGTTCCGATATTTCAGAAATAAAGAAAAGTACACGTATGAAATATTACATGGCAACCTGGCGTGAAAATAAACTGCATACTATTTTTAAGGGATCTACTTCTGCGTATGGTAACATCTTGTCCGAACGAGAATTGGAAATTTTGAATCTGCTTTCAGAGGGAAACACTTCAAATGAAATTGCAAGTAAAATTAGCCTTAGCCCGGAAACTATCAGAACCCACAGTAAGAATATCATAAATAAAGTTGGAGCAAAAAATATGACAGAAGTTGTAAAGATTGCTGTGATTGAAGGCTGGATCTGAAGGTATAATTCTTTGCTTAATTTGAGATGAATATAGAGTCTGTTTATCAACGACTTAAACCCAAACCAATAACTAATTTGTATTTTTTTAATACGAGTTATGATTATTCTCATAAATCACCTATAACATAGAGCAAAAAATACCTCATTTGAGGTATTGACATAACATCACCAAAGCTTTAATTTAGTTGTCCATTTTTTAAAAAACGTAATGTAAAGTCAGCACCACAACTCTATAGACAATGAGAACAGCGAAACCAACCAACAAAATTTTGTATAGACTAGCTCTATTCAGTTTTTCTATACTTCTTACATTAAATATCAGATCCGAAAACCTGGTCGAGACATTAGCTTATCATAAACAGGATCAAATCATAAGTTTTACCATTTCTCCAAAAACATATGGTGATCCGGATTTCACGTTGACAGCTTCCTCAAATTCTACTAACCCAATTTATTTTGAAAGTTCAGATGAAAGTATAATTCAAATTAATGGAAATATTGCGAGTATTATTGGAGCAGGGGAGGTTTGTCTTTTTGCTAAACAAGATGAGACTGTAGACTTTAATAGTGGTTCTAAGAAAGTAGTTATAAATGTTCAAAAAGCTTTATTGTCGATAGGTGTTATCAATAAAACCAGAGAGTATGGAGACGAAAACCCTTCTTTTGATCTGCAATATTCAGGATTTAAAAATGGAGATACTGAAAGTAGTCTGGATGATATACCTGAACCCTTCATAAATGCGGATGAAACGAGTAGTGTCGGTAATTACACAGTTTTTCTTTCAGGTGGTGCAGATTCTAATTATGATTTCAGTAAAAACAATGGCCTTTTAACCATCACAAAGGCGCCACTATCAGCAATTGCCGAGGATAAAGAAAAGTTTTATGGAGATTCAAATCCCAAGCTGACTGTAAGATATGTAGGATTTAAACTGGACGATACACCAAGTGTGCTGGATAACCCTCCTTTTCCTTTTACATCTGTAAATGAAACAACGAATGTTGGTGAATACAGTATTTTTTTAACTGAGAGTTTTGACAACAATTATGAGATTAGTAATTCCAACGGATCTCTGACAGTTAGAAAGGTAGAATTGACAATCACTGTAAATGATGCTGAAAAAAAATATGGCGAGGATTTACCATCATTGCCCTATGAAATTACAGGATTTAAAAATTCTGAAAGCGAATCTGTGATTGATCAACTTCCTTCTATTCAAACCAACATCTCTAACCTGACACCTGTCGGAGATTATGTAATCAATGCTTCTGCTGGATTGGACAATAATTACAGTTTTGATTACACACCAGGAAATTTTTCTGTTAATAAAGCTGACTTAATTGTTTCAGTACAAAATGCCAGCAAAGAATACGGTGAACCCAATCCTGATTTTAGTTATTTGATTTCAGGTTATGTACTAAACGAGGACCAATCTGTTCTGGATGAATTACCGATTTTTGAACTTACAGTTGATCAGTTTTCTGCTGTTGGTACCTATGAAGTTGCTGCAAAAGATGGATTTGACAATAACTATTCATTTATCTATGAACCAGGTTTTTTCACTGTATCGAAAGCACCTTTAGAGGTAAATCCAGTTAGCAATTCTATAGTATATGGTGGAGAAATCCCTGATTTAGAATTAGAATATACTGGGTTTAAAGGTGACGATACTGTTGATGATCTTGACTTTATCCCGACTGCTGAGATAGCACAGACCACTCTTTTTCCAAAAGTTGGGACATATGTGCTAAATGTAAATGTAGGTTTTGATAACAATTATGAAATTATTGCAACAGAAGGAGAATTTAATATTGAAAAAGCTGTACTGGAGATTGAAATTGAAGATGCAGTTAAGGAGTACGGAGAAGAAAACCCGGTTTTTGAATATGAAATAGTAGGATTTGCTGAAGGAGAGTCTGAAAACAACCTTCAGGAACCTCTAAACATTGTTACAGAGGCAGCTCGTTTTTCAGAAGTTGGTACTTATGAAATTAATGTATCTGATTTCGCGGATTTAAACTATGAATTGGAAATAATCAAAGGAGAATTAACAATAGAACCTGCTCTTTTGCTTGTAGAAGCACCTGATATTGAAGTGGAATATGGGGACGAATTGCCAGAATTTGATTTGATTTATACTGGTTTTAAAGGTGAAGATTCTGAAATTTCATTGGATGAAATACCCGCAATAAGCGTAAATGCAGACAAAGAAAGTTCTCCTGGAGACTATGAAATCATTCTGCAAGGAGGACAGGATGAAAACTATGATTTTGAACTTGTTGATGGAAATCTAAAAATTAACAAAGCTCCTTTAACTATAGCTGCCAAAAGTTTTGTATTGATTTATGGTGATGAAATCCCTGAACTTGAATACAATGTAGATGGACTTAAGAATAATGAAGATATTTCCGTAATTGATGCTCTGCCTCAAATAGAAATTATAACAGATCAAAATCTTGATAGATTCAATTCAGGAATATATGATATTCAACTTCGTGGAGGGATAGATGATAATTATGAGATAAACTTAGGAGATGGTAAATTAACCATTGAAAAAGCTTTATTGCAGGTTAAGGTTTTAAGCTCAGAACGAATTTATGGAGATACAAATCCGGATTTTACAGTTTCAGCAACAGGATTTAAATATGATGAACAGTTGGGAGATCTTGATTCTAAAATCGAAATATCTTCAACTGCCATGCCTAACAGTGATGTCGGAGTATATGAGATAATAGGAGAATCAGGGGAAGATAAAAATTATGACATTATAATTTCTAATGGATTTCTGACTATTGAAAAAGCCAGGCTGACCGTTACAGTTATGGATGCAGAAAAAGAATATGGTGAAGAAAATCCCGAATTTGAGATTAAGATTGAGGGCTTTAAACTAAATGATACTGAAGATGATCTGGATGAATTGCCAGTTGCAAGTGTTACATCCACTATCGAAAGTGAAGCAGGAAACTATCCGATTATTTTAAGTGGAGGGATTGACAATAATTATGATTTTACTCGATTTAGTGGAAATCTAATGATAACTAAAGCTCCCTTAAAGATTTCGGCCATGGATTTAGTCAAGATTTACGGCCAGGAAAATCCTGAATTTATTATTAAATATGAAGGTTTTAAGAATTCTGATACCGAGAATGAACTTGATGAACTTCCATCTGTGAATACTAATGCTACAATTGAAAGCAGTGCTGGTGAGTACACGCTTGATTTGATGGGAGGAAGAGATCGTAATTATGAATTTGAGCGAGAAGATGGAATTCTTACTATAAATAAGTCAAAGTTATTTGCAAAAGCTCGGGATACCTCAAGGCCATATGGAGAAAGTAATCCAGAGTTTTTGGTTGATTACACCGGATTTAAATTTGATGATAATATAAGCGATCTTGATCTTAGACCTGTTGGATTCACATCAGCAACTTCAACCTCCAATGTTGGTCAATACAGAATTGAACTAACACAAGGTATAGATAGAAATTACGAGATAGAAGCAATTTTCGGATCACTTACAATTGTAAAAGCTGATCAGGAAATAGTTTTTGAGGCATTACCAGACACAGTTTTATTTGAGAACATTAGTATTCCATTGGTAGCGTATAGTACAAGTGGTTTACCCGTTAATATTATTCTTGATAATGAAAAAGTAGGTTTTATTGAAGATGATGAATTGATTTTCCTGGAACCTGGAAAAGTAAAAATTCAGGTTACTCAATCTGGAAATGATAATTTTAACGCAGCGGAACCTGTATCTCAGGAATTGACAGTTGTGGCTGAAATGGAAGAAGAGGAAGCTTTATCAGTAATTGAAAAACCCGATTTGAAAATTTATCCGAATCCTACTGCGAATTTTTTCCAGGTGGAAATTCAGAGTAGCGCTGTACAGAGCGATACTTCTATTGAATTGTATGGGATGGGAGGTAAGATGCTGATGAGCAAAAGTATTTCAATCGGTAGTTTAGTTGATGTCAGTCATCTTAAAGAAGGTAATTATCTTGTGATAATCAAACAAAATGATGCTTCCTACTCAAAGATTTTAATAAAAAACTAATTTTCAGATTAGTAGATTTCCAAACGACGAAACCACCAGAAATGGTGGTTTTTTTATGTTCATTACAGAGAATTTACTGCAGCCAAGAGCATTTCACTGGTAATTCGTACTTTGTAATTTGGATTAATGTATTCAAAAGCAATTACTCCTTCTGTATTTACAACAAAAACAGATGGAACAGGTAGCATTCCCGGATTTTGTCCACCGCTGGAAGATTCAAGTAAAGCTAAATTCCGTTTAGGTGCTTCATAAGCAATACCCAATGCCTGAGACAGCTTCATATCTGCGTCTGAATACAAACTATACTTCAGATCATTTTTACCGGCTGACACCTTAAGATTTTCGTGTGAATCAGGACTAATGGCAACTATGTCATAACCAGCTTTGATTATATCAGCCTCGATATCCCTCAACTGTGCCATATGGACATTACAATATGGACACCAGCCTCCTCTGTAAACTATAAAAACCACAGGTTTTGATTTATACAAACTTTTGAGATTGACAGGTTGACCGTTGATATCTTTTACATTTAGGTTTGGAATATCTTCACCTATCAACAAGGGTGAAATATCATTGGGATTAACAGGAACCATTGATTGTCCATAACCTGAGAATGTGATGATTAAAAGGATTATTAGTGACCTTATTTTTAGTTTCATGTTTGTTTTTATTTTTTAATAGTATATACTTGATATCCGTGTTTAGGTTATGTCAATTTGACGACATTTGTTGGAGATATGAATATCATATAAATCAAAGCTAAGACTAACAGTCTTTCCTAAAACTTAGATTTTATTCTAAAATTACACTAATTTCAGTTGCCAATGGAATTGATCTTTTTTTTAGGTTCGATACAGGCATATTTTTGGGTTATTCTAATCCTTAATAAAAGAGGAAAACAACTTCCTGATCTTATTCTGGGTTCATGGATGTTTATAGTGGGAATAAATTTGTTTCTGGTTTATATCAATCTGACACCCTATGATTATAGATATTGGCCTTACGCTATGGGTATCAATGCCGGAATTCCAAATCTTCATGGACCCTTTTTGCTTCTTTACATTCAATCTCAGTCCGGTAAAATTAAAGAATTAAAATGGGCTCATTTGTTGCATCTGATTCCTGCTACGCTGACTTATTTATTACTGATTAAGCAGTTTATGATGAGTAAAGATGAATTGATATCCTGGATAGAGAATGCACCTATAAATGCTCCATTGAACCTCATCATAAATGAATATCTGGTTCTATTTACTGGTATTGGCTATATAACCTGGAGCTGGATTGAACTTCGAAGACATCAATTAAAAATCACCAGATTTTTCTCTGATAAAGAAAAAGTGGATCTTCATTGGCTTCGCAATTTAATCATTGGTTTGGCTATTATTTGGCTGGTTGTTCTTTTCTCAGAATACCTGTTTTACATTTTAAGATGGCCTTTTGATGGATTGGTAGATGGTAACATGCTCATTTATACGGCGGCTTCGATATTTGTTTTCTATATTGGGATAAATGGTATAAGACAGGGGGATGTTTTTACAAGTGTTGATTCCAGCCAAAAGAAGCCACTAGAAAAAAAGAATACCAAGTATCTAAAATCAGGTCTTAAAAAAGAGTCTAAGAAAGAGATAAAAAAGAACCTTGAAGAATGCTTTAGTTTGGAGAAACCCTATTTAGAAAGTGGATTGACTTTAAGGGTTCTTGCAGATAAACTTGAAGTTCCTCAAAACCACCTTAGCCAGGTTATTAATGAAGAGCTTAATTCTAACTTTTACGAGTTAATAAATAAATACAGAATAGAAGAATTTAAACTCAGAGTAGAGTCGGATGTGAATAAAACAAAAACAATATTGGGTCATGCACTTGAAAGTGGTTTTAGTTCCAAGTCATCCTTCAATGATGTATTTAAAAAGTTTGAAAATATGACACCATCAGAGTATTTAAAAACTAAAAAGTAGTCCAACCCCTCACGTTCGGACTCCTTTAAAGTCCGGACTTTCACGCGCGGTCGATAATAATATATGTAAGAAAGAGATTTGGGTTATTATTTAACAAAATCTGACTCAAATGAAAAAACTAGTTACTTTTCTTGCATTTATTATTTCAATGACCATTGCTTATGGACAGGATTTTAAGCATTCTATTTCAGGCAGGGTAGTAGATAATGTTTCCCAAACCCCATTGATTGGTGCTACCATAAAAGTCCTCAAAACTGATCCTTTGATAGGGGGTGTTACAAATATTGAGGGCTATTTTAACATTGAAAATGTACCTGTAGGTAGATATGATCTCGAGGTTACTTTTGTTGGTTATGAGAGCAGGATTCTATCTAATATTTTAGTCACAACCGGTAGTAGTGTACAACTTGAAATTGCACTTACGGAATCTCTCACTAAGATGAAAGAGGTTGTCATTGTTGCAGAAAATGACCCTGAAAAACCCCACAATGAAATGGCAGTGGTCAGTGCACGATCTTTTTCAGTAGAGGAGACCAGACGATATGCTGGTGGTTTTGATGACCCGGCCAGACTGGCAACAGCATTTGCCGGAGCTTCAGAAAATAATATCTCCGATAATGGAGTAATAGTAAGAGGTAATTCTCCCA
>CAYTFO010000067.1:9723-17096 GCA_964437135.1 uncultured Roseivirgaceae bacterium
CAGGGTGCAGAGGTTGCTGGTGCCGGGTTCTTCACCTTATTGAGTAGTCAAACAATGGCGAGTTCTGATTTTTTTACGGGAGCTTTCCCGGCAGAATACGGCAATGCTTTATCTGGTGTATTTGATATCAATCTGAGAAAAGGAAACCAATTTAAGCGTGAGCATACTTTTCAGGCAGGTGTAATTGGACTTGATTTTGCCTCAGAAGGACCATTTAAAAAAGATGGAAAATCAACCTATCTCTTCAATTACAGATATTCAACTTTTGGTCTGATTCAACCAGTACTTCCTGATGATGCTAATAAAATTAACTATCAGGATTTATCATTTAAACTTCATTTTCCAACCAAAGCCGGAACCTTTGAGCTCTGGGGATTAGGGGGTCTGGATGATGCCAATTCAAATAAATTCCCAACAAGTGATAGTACAAAATGGGAAACTCAGAGTGATTTTACCCGTCTTGCCTTTGCTTTCGATATTGGTACACTGGGGTTGAATCATAAATATAACTTAGGTGAAAAAGCATTTTTAAAAACAACGTTTGCCACATCTGTCAATA
This sequence comes from uncultured Roseivirgaceae bacterium, assembly GCA_964437135.1. Classification (GTDB taxonomy): domain Bacteria; phylum Bacteroidota; class Bacteroidia; order Cytophagales; family Cyclobacteriaceae; genus CAYTFO01. The sequence continues at coordinate 10,283 of CAYTFO010000067.1, forward strand.
ATTCATTTTATGATGAAGATGTGATGGATACAAATGGAATGCTTCATGATTATAATTCAATTGATCAGAAATATTTGATTTTCAATGCATCTACTCAATTGAATGTTAAGCATTCAAGGTCATGGAATACCAGATCAGGGTTTATATATTCAAGAAATGATAACTATATAAACATTGAAGCAGCACCTGACTTGTATGAAAATCCGGTGAAAGTTTCAGAGGATAATAATATATATAACAGATACCAGGTGTATTTTCAGAGTCAACATTTTTTTGGTTCCCAAATCCAATTAAATGTTGGTTTCAATACTCAGTATTCTGAATTAGTTGATGAAATTACATTTGAACCGAGAGTGTCTTTATCTTATTTAGCTTCTCCTGTCAATCGTTTTTCAATTGGCTATGGACAGCATTCTATGCTAGAGGATAACAAAATATATACTGCGGTAGATGAAAATGGGGATTTAGTAAATAAAGATTTGAAGATTACTAAAGCCCGACATCTTGTATTTTCATGGGATCACCAGATAAATGATTTAACTCACATCAAAGTTGAACCATATTACCAGCAAATTTATGATGTACCAGTAATTCCTGACAGTTCTTTTTCTATGTTGAACTTTACTCAGGATTGGTTTTTCAACGGGTATCTGGAATCTGATGGGAAAGGAAGGAATTATGGGATAGATCTTACACTTGAGAGATTCTTCAACAATAACTTTTACTATCTGGTTACAGGATCAGTATTCAAGTCCGAGTACCTGGATGGAAATGGAGAATGGCATGATACCCGTTTTGATCGGGGATACAGTTTCGATATTCTGGCAGGTAAAGAATGGTTTAGAGGAGGTCAGAAAAATAAACTACTCGGGCTAAATTTTAGATTGAATACGATGGGAGGCTTAAAGACCAGTCCTTTAAATGAAGAAGCATCTCTGGAAGCCCAACATGAAGTTCTAGATTGGAACCAGCCTTTTACCATTCAGGACCCAATGTCCAATATATTAGATGTAACATTGACACTTAGAAAAAATAAAGCCAAATCAAGTTCAGAGTGGGCTTTTCAATTCAAGAATATTTTAGGTGCTAAAACTTCTCCGTTTTATGAGTACAACTTCAAAACAGGAGAGATGGAGAAATTCTCTTTTGCGATAATCGTTCCTAATATCAGTTACAAAATAGAATTCTGATGAACTCCCTCTTTAACAAAAAAATAGTATTTAAAGTCATTCAGGTGTTGGCACTTTTATTCATTATTTGGATGCTCTTTATACTATTTATAATGATTTAAAAAAGTTCCCCTGAATGTATGATTTCAGTTTTGCAAATCATTAATACAGGTCATTTTTCAGTTGAGATTTGAAGGCTAAATTCCAGCAAAACAAATTTTTTTGTCATGAATAAAATATATTTAGTACTTCCATTATTCGTAGTCTTTTTATTTAGTTGCACTGCGCCAAATAATGATCAACCAGCGATCGAAATTCCCGAACCTCAACCTGAGGTCAGTAGTCTGATTATAAATCTTACTTCTGACCCTGTTCAAAATCCTCATGGGCCTTTAATGGGATTGCATTTAGGTCAACAAATGATTGCAAAGGGTTTAAATGTCACTATATTTCTCAATGTAAATGGAGTGAAATTATTTACACAGGAAGCAAAATCAGTATCCTTTCATAATGAAGTTCTAATGGATGTTCTACGGGATATTATCAATCAGGGGGGTACTGTGCTGTCCTGCCCACATTGCATGGAAGTAAATAATATATTACAAGAAGACCTTCCTGAAGGCGTTCAGGTATCTAACCCGGATATTTTGTCGGAAAAAATTAAAGAACAGAATACGGTCTTTACCTATTAAGGTGAGATTTATATTGAAAATCTAAAATCGGTTTTAAATACAATCGTTTTCATAACAAAATTCTCTTTGAATGTTACTATTTTAAGAGTGGGCTAATTTGGTTCACTCTTATTTTTTGCTCCTTTATCTTTAGGAATTCCCGGTTATTACATGTTAATGCCTAACAAAACTTATTTTGTTTAAGTTTATTTAAAAATCGTCAAACAAAATATTTATTTATACCCATGCAAAAGAAGATTATTACCGGTTTTATATTAATTACAATACTTTCTTCTATTTCCTATTTGTTCTATCAACAGGAAATAAAGTACTGGGTTCCAACTCCGGTTCCTGAGGATCATGTTCATATCGAAATCGGTACGGAGGTCAGGTTTGCAGGATTCGTTCCGGAAAAAAAGAAGTTCATTCACTTTTATAACCCTAACTGCCCTTGTTCAAAGTTCAATTTTGCAAGCTATAAACAATTGATAAATGACTACCAGCAGCATTTTGAATTATATGCTGTAGTACAGGAGACTGCCGAGGGAATACGAAGTTCAGAACTTGATTATCTGAAAAAGCTTGGAGTCAAATTAATTGTGGATCAGGACAAAGAAATAGCTAAAAAATTCGGGGTTTATTCTACTCCACAAGTAGTTCTAATGGACGAAGAAGATAAGATTTACTATCGTGGAAATTACAACCAAACAAGATATTGTACTAACAAACAATCCAGCTTTGCCAAAATGGCGATAGACTCTTTAATTAACGGAAAAACCTATTTATTTCCTAACACAGCTTTTACAGCATATGGCTGTTCATTAGAAAGAAAAACAGATTAAGAAAATGGATATCTCACTAGACACACAAAAAATCACTAAAAAAGAATTACGGGAACGTAACAAAGAGTACCTTCTTGTAAAGCAGAATGAATCCGATAAACACATGTGGATTATTCTGGTACTATATTTCCTATTCGGTGTTTTCATATCATTTAAATATGAAACCTGGCTGATTGGATTGGGAGTAGGAGGGTTGAACCTTCTGGCAGTATTTGCGTCGAAAAAGCTACTACCCAATCATAGTCTATATCAATATGTATTTGCAACAGCAGTGGGTATATATATGGCTCAGTTTATATATCAGATGCATGGATTATTTGAAATGCATTTTTTCGCATTCATTGGTGCTGCTGTTCTGATTACCTATCGTAAATGGAAACTTCAAATCCCACTGATATTATTTGTTGTTGTACATCATACAACTTTTGCATTATTGCAGTATTATAGAGGATTTGAAGGTGTATATTTTACACAGCTTGATTATATGACTTTGGAAACCTTTTTCTATCATGCATCTCTTGCCGCAGTAATGTTTGGAATTTGTGGATTTTGGGCATATCGATTTGATAATGAAACATTGGGGATGTTAAGACTAAACAACAGTTTGGTTGAAAAGGATAAGATGATCAAAATAATGTCAACTGTTGAGGATGTTGCCGGTACACTTACTGATGCAAGTACTTCCAGCGATAATGCTGTTACTGAATTGTCAGGTCAGATCAATACCACAGCTGCTGCATTAGAGGAAGTATCAGCTGCAGTAGAACAAATGCTGGCAAATATTGAATTGAGCACGGATAACTCGAAACATGCAGTGGTAAACTCACAGGAGATAGAAGAGATTGTGAAAAAGAATGATCAGGTAATTCGTCAGAGTATTGATTCTATGCAACAAATAGCACAAAAAATTCATGTAGTGGAAGAAATCGCAAGACAAACGAATTTACTGGCATTAAATGCTGCTGTGGAGGCTGCAAGAGCCGGAGATATGGGTAAAGGATTTGCAGTTGTTGCAAGTGAAATTCGAAAACTAGCCGAAAGAAGCCATGATGCTGCAAATGAGATCAATGATTTGTCAAGTAAAAATGCAATTATTACTCAGGAACTGAGTGAAAGCTTCGTGAAAATTTTACCTGGCTTTAGAAAAATCCATGATTTGATATCTCAGATTTCTGAAGCATCTGAACAGCAACAAAAGAGTGCAGAGCAAATAAACCTATCCATTTCTCATATCAATAATAGCACTCAGAAAAGTGTTTTTGAGTTTGAAAATATAACTTCTATTTCCAGAGAAATGGCCAATAAGTCAATGCAGTTAAAGAAACTGCTGGTTGCAAGTAATTAATCATTTTGGGAGTTGGTTTACATCATATTAAACCAACTCTCTTTTTTTCATTTTTGCTGTATCTAAACGAAAAGATCATGGCAAATAATGTTTCCAACAGTTCAAATAGTGCAATGTATGGGCTAGGTCTCATAGGTTCGGCTATTTATTTTATCTCCACAGCTTCAGGTTTTTGGATGGGATTACTAGGTTTTTTGAAAGCAATTGTTTGGCCTGCTTTTATGGCCTATGAATTATTTAAATTTTTAGGGGCTTAGTTTATTTGAATCTGGCCAAATCTATTTTTTGAAATAAAAATCAGTTTTTTATCGGATAAATGTTAGTACAAATCTGTAAATTCATACCGAAATTATAAGAAAAATAAAATCGTTATGAAACTCAGATTTTTTTTAATTCCCTTATCTGCTATTATACTTTTATTTTCATGTTCAGGAAATAAAAATCAGGCTGAACAGGAAGTCGTTTCTGAACCTGAAGAAGAAAGCCTTGTAGCTTATGTGGACCTTACGGATCCTTTGGATATGGACTTAGTCACACAGGGCTATAATATTTTCAAAGTAAAATGCTCTTCTTGCCATACCCTTGACACTACTCAGTTTTTAGTTCCTGCTTTTGCGGGGGTAACAAATAGAAGAAGCCCGGAATGGATTATGAACATGATCCTCAATGTGGATAAAATGGTAGTGAGAGATTCTACGGCTCGTGCCCTATTGAAAAAACATAAAATAAAGATGCCGGATCCTGATCTGAATGTTGAAGAAGCAAGAGCAGTCCTTGAGTTTTTAAGGGATAACGATGTAAAACATGTAGGAGTGAAAGACCAGGGAGTACAACAATAAATACAGTCTGCCTTAACAAACTCAAAAACAGCATGATACTAATATCATGCTATTTTTTTATCCACTTATCATAGTCTTTTACCTTTAATCATTTGAAGTGTGATAATATCTTCTATTCCAAATTAAAATCATCATCTATTGATTATTTTAGTTAATGGAAGAAAACTCATTTCAAACTAATCAACATTTAAATGAAACAATACTTTAGTCTAGCTATGCTTTTGATTACATCAATTGCATTAGCTCAAGAGCCTCTTTGGCTTAGATACCCTGCAATTTCACCCGATGGTTCGCAAATAGCTTTTACTTACAAAGGAGATATTTACCTGGTGGATTCGGAAGGAGGTAAAGCCATACCACTTACCCTGGATGAATCTTATGAATCAATGCCGGTATGGTCAAATGATGGTAAAACACTTGCTTATGTTTCTGACAAGTACGGTAATCTCGATATCTTTTCCATTAATCTTGAGGCAGGGGATCCGGTTCGATTGACCTTCCACTCATCGGACGATTATCCTTCATCCTTTACCCCTGATAATAATTATGTGCTTTTTAGCTCCAGGAGACTTGATATGAATTCCTATGCACAATTTCCAAACGGAAGAATGCCCGAATTATATAAAGTTCCTGTAACGGGAGGTAGACCAATGATGGAGCTCACCATTCCAGCAGAAGAAGCAGTGTATAACAAAGAAGGTAATAAACTTTATTTTCAGGATCGTAAAGGATATGAAGATCCATGGAGAAAACATCATCAATCTTCTATAACAAGGGATTTATGGGTTTACAATACTGAGGATAATTCGTTTGATCAGCTTACTACATTTCCGGGGGAAGATCGTAATCCCTTAATCTCAAATGATAATGCGTCACTTTATTACCTAAGTGAAGAAAGTGGATCCTTCAATATTCATGAGTTGAACATTTCGAATGGGAATGCACAACAACTGACACAGTTTAAAGACCATCCCATTCGGTTTTTAACACTTTCAGATAATAATCTGATGTCGTTTTCATACAATGGTGAACTTTACACTTTTAGGAAGGGACAGCAACCCAAAAAATTAGACATACATATTATGTCGGTCAGACAGCTCCCGGATCGTGAAATAGTCCCGGTATCAGGTTCTATCTCTGAAATGGCATTGTCACCTAATGGAAAAGAAGTAGTTTATGTAGTAAGAGGTGAGATTTTTGTTTCAGCAATCGAAAATGGCGGAACAAAAAGAATCACGAATACCCCTGAACAGGAACGTAGTGTGAGCTTTAATCATGATGGAAGTGCAATTCTATATGCTGGCGAGCGAAATGGTTCATGGAATGTTTATCAAACTAAAATGGTTCGTGAAGAGGAAAAATACTTTTACAATTCAACTATTTTGAAAGAAGATGCTGTAATTGCAACCGACCAGGACGAATTCCAGCCGTCTTTTTCACCCGATGGCAAAGAGGTTGCTTATCTGGAAAACAGGACTGAACTTAAGGTAATTAACTTATCCTCAAAAGCTTCCAGAACGATAGTGCCAGCAGATAAAAACTACAGCTATTCAGATGGGGATCAATGGTATCACTGGTCACCGGATGGTAAATGGTTCCTCGTCAATTTTCTACCGGAAAATCACTGGATAGATGAAGTAGGGCTGATCAGCTCACAAGGAGGTGAAATCACAAACCTGACTATGAGTGGATATAGCGATTACTATCCACGATGGATGAATAAAGGAAAAATGGTTATGTGGTTTTCTGATCGGGATGGAATGAAAAATCATGCAAGCTGGGGGTCAGAGGCAAATGCTTATGGTATGTTCTTCACCCAGGAAGCATACGATCGATTTAACTTAAGTAAAGCAGATTTTGAGTTACTTAAAGAAGAAGATAAGGACAATAAATCTGATGATGAAGATAAAGATAAAAAGAAGGAAGAAGATTCTGATGAGTTGAAGCC
>CAYTFO010000068.1:0-13647 GCA_964437135.1 uncultured Roseivirgaceae bacterium
ACGGATCACTTGAAAAAGTTGTATTGGGATTAAGGTCGGGGGTTCATGACTACGCGTCCCGGACTACAGGTCCCTTACCACACAACATGTATTATCCTAAATCATATTCAGTTCTTGTATAAAACAAATAATTACCTTTTGATTGTTTAATTTCGTAGCATAAGTATACAACTATGAGATTAATTCAATCCTTAACTTTAATAGTAACTCTTGGGCTTTTTTTAACCAACTGTAACGAAGAACCAACCTCTAAAAATGAAGATAAATTGGTAGGAGACTGGTTATTGGAAAGCCAGAGCAGGGTAAATTGCACGAACCCGAATGATAATGGTGAAGAAACTTTTGACTGTATTCAGCAGGATTGTTCTGCTCTAATCTTGTCACAGGATCTTACATTTATTCAGATCACGATAGAAAATGGTGTTTCAACTCGAATTACAGGTAACTGGTCTCTGAATGGAAACACCATAAGATTGTCCTTCGTAGATGAAGACAATACTATAGTGATTGAACAACAATGGGAATTACCTTCAAGTAATCAGCTAAAGATCTTCGAAAATAATGAGTTTAATGGCTGTGAAATATCTTCTAATTACACAAGAGCATGATAAAATGTACTTATAATCAATAACTTACATCCTAAAATTTGAACTTATACTTTAATGAGCTATATTTCGGCTGTCAATAGCTAGCTAAATAATGAACGACAGCAAAAAACCACTAAATATTATAATTTATCGTCTCAGGACGATGGATGGTTTGAAGGACTTTCTTGAGTCCGCTCAATTTCAGTGGACAATTGTAGGGTTGATTCTAATTAATGCATTCACTATAGGCCTCGAAACTTCTCCTGAAATATTATCATTCTTTGGGGAGTGGCTCGAACAGATTGACAATTACATCCTTGTTCTTTTTTGTCTGGAACTTTCTTTAAAAATTGTGGCATATAGGTGGAAATTTTTTACTAATGCATGGAACATTTTTGATTTTGTGATTGTGAGTATTGCGCTTATTCCGGCAACAGGACCTTTGCATATTCTTAGAACTTTAAGAATACTTAGAACAATCAGGCTTGTAAAAACCATCCCCAAACTTAGAATGATAATAGAATCATTGATATTAAGCATACCAAGTATAGGCTGGATTATTGTGCTTTTATTAATGATCTTTTACATATTCGCAGTTATTGGTACTGACTTATATGGACCGGGATTTCCTGATTATTTTGGTACTCTTGGTAAAAGCTTTTTTACCCTTTTTCAAATCATGACCTTAGAAAGCTGGTCATCAGGAATAGCCCGACCAATGATGAAAGAGCTTCCCCATTCATATATATTTTTCGTACCATTTATTCTATTAGCAACTTATACTACATTAAATGTATTTATAGCTGTAGTGGTAAATACAATGAATGAAGTAAACAGGAAAGAGCTTAAGAAAGAGGAAGAAAAACTTAAAGAGCAACTGGAAGATGATCATAGGGAAGTAATGAGATACCTGAAAAAACTAAATAAAAGGCTAGACACACTTGAAAACTCAATAGGTAAAAAAGATTAAGAATAAAAAATGCTTTATCTTTTAGTATTTATTTTCTTTTATAAATGACAAGAAAAATTACCTACGGTGTATTAATGGGCCTCAGTCTATTAGCTTTCCAGGTCCTTAAAAGTCAATTTTATTTTGAGAAAGTTGGATTGGAGATTTACATTACGATTATTGCGGCACTTTTTCTGATTACAGGACTGTTTTTTGGTAGTAAATACCTTGTAAAATCAAGAGGTCAAAAAAGTCAAATAAACATCAATTCATTTACTAAAAGAGAAAAAGAGATCGCTATTGCCCTGGTGGATGGATTATCAAATAAAGAAATAGCTGAATCACTTTTCATATCCGAAAACACTGTCAAAACCCATTTGCAAAATTTATTCTCAATGCTTCATGTAACATCCAGAATGCAGGCTATGAAAAAACTCCTTGAAAGTGAAATCAAGGATCATTCAAAAGTATGAAATCATTAAATCACCCATAAGTATGAAATGTTTTTTCACGATTTTTTCGTGATTTGAGTCAAAAAAAATTATGAAAAAGAATCTATTATTATTCGGTTTGGGAGCAGGCATTATAAACGTTGCCGGCTGGTACTTAATGAAATCTCTTTTTATGTCTGATGCTGGTACCATGGATTTGGAAAAGGGAGAGATTATTGGTTATGCTGCTATGTTGCTATCATTCACCATGGTATTTTTTGGAATAAAATACCATCGTGATAATGAAAAAAACGAATCATTTCCGTTCAAAAAAGCCTTCGTTTCTGGTCTCATTATAGTGCTGGTTGCTTCTTTAATTTATGTTATAGGTTGGGAACTCTACTATCCAGGCGTGAAGGATTCATATGCTGCTATGTATGAAGCTGATTTTGCCAATCAAATTCAGGAAGAAAATCTTTCCAATGAAGAAGTAAAGGCAATGAAGGAAGAAGTGTCAGTATGGATGAAGAGGTATGAAAATCCCTTTATCTGAATACCCATCACTTTTATGGAAATATTTCCGGTTGGATTAATCATTTGCCTATTTTCAGCCTTGATTTTGAAAAGAAAATAATCAAGGATAAGATAAATCAATATTTAATTTTAAGTCAGTTATTACAGTTCATCTGGAAAATTATACAGATCAGTCAATTGCATTTGACCTTACTGATTTTCTACATCACTTTTCCTTAAAAAAGTTATGGAAGAGTTTTTAACCTTAACGCATATTGTTTTTGGAGTCTCAGTACTGATACTGGGACTCTTAATTTCTTTGTCAAAAAAAGGCACTAATACTCACAAAAAAATGGGCTTATTGTATGTGATTAGTATGTGGATTGTTTGCGGAAGCGCATTCGCAATGATTGCGTTTATTAGATTTAGTATATTCCTGTTGGTAATTGGTGTCCTAACCTTCTATTCGAGCTATGTGGGTTATCGGGTTATTAAAAGAAAAGAAATCGGTTCTGAAACCTGGTACGATTTGCTATTCGCAACCCTTGCTTTTATTTTTGGAATCGGATTAATCGGTTATGGTATAAGTCTATTCTTTAAAATACAAGAGTTTAGTATTCTTGGGATGCTTTCAATAATATTTGGATACATCACCTTTTCAGGTGGTAAAGAGGATCTCTGGTTATTCCTCAAAAAGACGAACCCTCCAAAACATTGGTGGTTGCGACAGCACATCAGTGCTATGGGTGGTAGCTACATTGCAGCGGTAACTGCATTTGCAGTTCAGAACGGTGACTACTTTTTACCCGGTTTTTCGATGAATTGGCTTTTTTGGATACTTCCCGCTGTAATAGGTTCAACTATTATAAGTCGGGCAATCAAAAAAACATTTCAAAAACAAAAAGCAAGTACTCCGGCTTGGTTCAGTCATTTTGCAGAGTAGAATCTAAACGATTCAGCTTTGATTGAATACTATTCATATTATTTTCAATCATTTTCTGATTTTGCTGTATCGTATATAATAGCGTTTTCTGACTGGAAATCTCTCTATGAATCTTATCAATTTTTATTTGCGAAATATCCATGGATTCATATATACTATCCATAATTATATAAGTTGATTGTAGAGAATCGAGCAATTCTTTGTTTCTAAACTGAAGGTTAACAGAATTCCGGCTTGTTTTGTCGAGTTGATCAATACTAACTCTAATGCCATCATTAAGTATTTTAAAATTAAAATAGCTAGTAGAAACCCCCAATAAGATTATCACAATAAACGAAATAATGCCAATTCGCATATTTCTATCCAATTTCCTCTCTGCAATACTTTTATAATTCCATTTGACAAGTTTTCGCAAGGATTCTTTTACTATGATCCTGTTATTGCATATTTGTAAAAACTCAGATGCAATACTTATATCGGACAAAAAATAAGGTTCTGATGTTTCTGTCTTTACACCACAATATTGAGAGTTATCTTCAAGAGGAATGTAGTTCCATGTACTTATATAATCATTCTGTTCAAGATATCTGACCAAATCCAGAACCTCTCTAAGATATTGCATGATACCCGAAAGCTTTTTATCATCTTCAAGAAATACCTGAATTTTTTGTTGAAATCCACTTACTTCATAATACCCGTTTTGCCATCCTGGATTTATGAAATGAATAAGAGAAACTTCATTAGATGACACCTTTGAAACCGACTTTAAGATTTTCTTTTCCGTGGAACTGAAGCTTCTCATTACTTGACAATATTTCTGGGAATTGTAGCTGGTAGTCTGCTCAACATCTCGTTATTCAATAGCTGGGTTATTTGAGTAAATGAACTCACATTGATTACATTATTTTTTTGACGCCCAACCAAAACCACTTCATCTCCAATATGTACATCTTCGATATGTGAAATATCAACCATAAAAAGATTCATGTTTACCAATCCTACAATCGGTGCCTTTTTCCCTTTTATCAAAACATATCCTCTGTTTGACTGAGCTCTTGGGTATCCATTGGAATAACCCAACGGTAAAACAGCTATCTTCATATCCTGGGTAGCCTGATATGATGTACCATACCCAATAAACTCACCCGCATTTACATGACGGATTTCCATTATATCAGTCTTCCATGTGATCAACCTTTTTAAACTATTGTCCGATTGTTTACCTATATCCTGCAAATGTTGATAATAGGTGTCTGGACTGGGCCAAAATCCATATTGTGCTACTCCTATCCGAACCATATCATAAACTGTATCAGGTATAGTAAGTGCCGCTGCCGAACAGGCAATATGTCGTAATTCAGGTTCTATTTTTCTTTTTTTGCAGGTAGAAAGAAACTCTTTGTATTTAACATGCTGTCTTACTACTTTAAAGTGATTGGACATACTTTCTGCTCCTCCAAAGTGGGTACATAAACCTTTAAAAGTTATGTATTTCTGATACTTTTTTAGAAAAGTAATTGCCTTAGAAAATTCTGAAGCCTGAAGGCCAGTCCGGTTTGCGCCAGTTTCTATTTCCAGATGTATTTTAGCTTTCTTGCCTATTTCTTGTGAAATTTTTTTAACTTTTTCTAATCGATCATAATTGAATACAAAAAACTCAATTCCATTATCTATAGCCCATTTCAAATCCTCATCATATAAAATACCCATGATTATTACCTGTGAACCATTATTTTTTGCCTTCATGACTTCCTGCGCTTCAAAGGCAGATGCTGTAGCAAAATAATGAACTCCGGCTTTTTCAGCCATTTTCACAAATTTGTCCACTCCATGACCGTAAGCATTTGCTTTTACTACGCTACAAATAATTGGATGTGGCCCAATTTTTTTTCTTATGAAATTTATATTCTTTGTTAAAGCAGATTGACTTAATTCAATTCTGGATGAGTGTTTTACCATATTTTAGATTGATTGTTCCATACATACGACTTTCCCCAACTTTCTCTGGATAATTTTTCCACTTTATTGATTTCAGTATCCGGTACGCCATGTAAATAATTCGTTACTTCCAATTGATTAAAATGAAAAGCATAAACCCGGGATGTAAATTCATGAAATGGCAAAGATGATTCACCATGTTTTTCACCACAACCATAAACTGAAGGTCGGATTTCCTGTCCCCAATCCTGACGACCTTCATTGTCGGGGTTTAGAAAATATGCCCGAACTTCCTTATTATGGTCAATCTCTAATCGCAAAAGTGAAACAGCGTGAAATCCAACCATTTCACCTTTAGCATTGGTTATGAAAATTCCAACTGGATTTGGATAGACCATATGATGGTCTCCATTATATTTTAGATTAAATGATGCATAAAAGATTCTAACAAATCCTTTATAATCTAAAATACTATTTGATAAGTAATCATAAACTGATGCAAATCCTATTTGAATCCATTGACCATACATTGCTGGATTTACCCATTTATGGGGATCCTTTCCTCTTCCTGTAGCCCGCTTCATCATTTCGTTGTAAATCTTATCCAGATGAGGAATCAAAATCACTGAAACTACATCCAGATCATAGTCAAGCTTATCCATTAGGCCTTTTTCAAGTTGATTGGAAATGATATCCTGATTCTCAAAACGCATTACCAGATTGTTTTGGGTAGCGACAGTGATTATCATATCAATCAACTTAGCTGGTGCATGCCTTGACCACATACTTATTCCTCTTGCTGATTGACAGGTCGGATTATTTCCCTGACCAACACCCAGTGGTTGACCTAAAACTGTAATTACCCCACCTATCAGATATTTAAGCGCGCTAACATCACTACCCGGATTAATGACCGATTTAATAATCCTTTTTTCAACCTGAGTATTTATTTTGATCTTTCGTAGGTTTTCAATTCCTACTCTAACCGCACGCCTTGAAAAAAGCCCTTTTTCCAACATTCTGGAAAGTCCGTAAATACATTGATAATTGTAAGGGCTTATAATCTCAAAAATTATGGTGGATATAAAATCACGGTGTCTCAACCACTCTGCTTTACCCGTCTCGCTGAGATCCATACATTCTGGAACAAGTTCTTCATTATCATTGATTAGTTTTCTCAATAAGACTGAATGATATTCACTTACGAGACCAGTAAACTTCATGTAATGGCCCATTTCATTTGCTTCTCCAGCAAGGTCTTTGTCATTGCATTTATCCAGAAAGGACTCATAATCAGATATGTTAGGGTAATTTTTAACTCCTAATGAAGGAAAATAAATTGCATTCACATACAAATCCAGCAGTTTACCGGCCTTATCACTGGGTGAAATATCAGTTTTATTGTAAACAAGCTGAATTAACTCCCTGGCTTTTCGAGTCATGACCGGTCTTTGTTCACAAATCAATTTGATTTCAACGGCTAGTTTATCATATACCCCGTTAAGGTCAATTTCAGAAATAATAAATCCTATGAGGTTGGTTGATTTCTTTATTTCTCTGTCCTTCATTACAGTTCTGCTTTCTTCTGATAGTTGCTTGAAAGCAAATTCCAGGTTATGAACAACCACCTCTTCCAAATATTCCTGAGCCTGAACTTTATTAAGCTGAGCTGATGGAGCAATACCATTTGCGATTGCTAACATTCGAAGTTCAGATAATATTTCAAAACTGCTCGATGGGTGTCCTGAACGTAATGTCCCTTTTACAAGACTAGGAACTAATTTGTGAGAGTCTTCCCATGGGGTTCCTTTAAAAATGCCTTTTTCTGCAAGCTCTGAACTCTTTTCATACAGATATGAAAGTCCATCTCGCGACTGACTTAAAATATCTATCTGACTTGCCAATTTTGTAACTTTTGCACTTCTTGTTAGCTCTGTCGATTCAACAAATTCAGTGAAACTTGTATTAAAGTTTTCAAATGCCCTTTCTGCGGGTATTTCCATAGGCTAATAGAGACTGAATTTAAATGTAAAAATCTTCCTCTTCGTAAGTCAATAATAATTCCTTCATCCTGTCGGGATCTTCCCCTTTGAAATTAATAGTTCCAAAGTGATTCCCAAAACCATCTCTACTATCGCTGATCTTTTGCGTAGATAATGGTGGGACAAGATTATGATCTACAAAATTAGGGTTCATTATTAAGTTTCTCGGGTATTTCTAGTTTTGAAAACTGATTCTTTCTGGGGTAGATCATTACATTTCCATGATAGTACTTCGGCTTAAAACCTTCAGATGGGAAAATCTCACTTAATTCCTCCTCGGTAGCATTCGGATCGTGACAAACTACAAAAGCAGCCAAAGCATCAAATTCATACGATTTTGAACAAAGTTCTAATATGTGTCCTCCCGGAATTCTGCATGCTGTCTCACCAAAATTCAATTCGTCATTTTCTGTCAGGAACCATTCCGGATGAACCATTCCGTATTCGATACCAAAAATATCTACAAGCTTTTGCACATGCTTGTGTATCAGGTCTCGTTTTGTCTCTAAATATCTACTTTCAGGTATAAAATTCGAGTACCCGAGATGTACATATTCTGTGATATTCAAAAACCGTATTTTTCCTTTATGAATAAATGCCTCACATGAAAATTCTGAGCCGGAAAGATGACTTTCAGCCAGACATGGAAAATCACTTTCTTCGCATTTTTCATCAATATCACTCATTGACCTTAGAAGCCTGTGTCCAACAGTACCTGCAGAAGCAAATGGTTTAATGTGTACCCAACTATCTTCCTCTCCTTCTAATTGAAGATTTGCTTCATTCAATCTCTTCATGAATGCTTTTACACCTTCCTTATTGTAAACTTCTTCAAATAACCCTACTCTTAGACCTCCAATCAAAGCTTTTCTTTTCATCATAGCTTTATTTCGAAAGAGAAAAGCACGATTTAGTACTCTTGGATCTCCTCTGTAGATAGAATTCAGAGCACCAGCCCATTCCACAGTTTCCTCAAAAAGAGGAACAGCAACATCTACATTAAAAGGCTTCAGTTTTTCGGCAAGATCAAGAGAGTTGAAGGAATCACTCCACTCGTCAAGTTGATAAGGAACAAAAGGAATATTATTTTCTTCTGCATATGCCTGAAAATCGGGAAAAGAAACCACGACATATGGCTTACCCAGTTTTTCCATACTTTCTATTACGGGCAAACTCCAGCCCATTAGTGCAAAACATTTAGCAATTTTTATTAAAATTTTGATTGTTAAAAACTAACTCTGTGAAAAGGACAGAAATGACCTGTGAAAATTGATTTTGGACGATATTTTCCTGTCTAATGCTTAAAAGCATCTATACAAATCAATACAAAGTAGGGTAAATCAGTTCAAAAAAATCCTGATTCGGTTGCTGAGTGCAATACATTATTAGATTAATACAAAAATAGCACTTTGTATCTCCTAATTTTCAAGTTCTATCATCAGGTTTTCCCAATTGGAAGATAGATGTTCGAGTTTATTTTTTTTATCTGAGTATTCCTGATTGATTTTTTCATATTGTTGGATATCATCAATTACCGAAGGGTCAGAAAGTTTGATTTCCAGTACTTTAATTTCTGATTCAATACTATCAATTTCATTTTCCAGTTTTTTCAGCTCGTTTTCTTTCTTCTTTTTTTCACTATCCTGGCTAATATTTCTGCTCTTTTCAGATTTAACTTTTTCTTTTCTTTCCGGAGTTTTGGTTTCTATGATCTCATGTTGATTTTCTCTCCACCAGACATATTCTTCATACGTGCCTGGATATTCCTTGATTTCCTTATTTTCTATATACCAGATTTTGTTTGCAACTCTTGTAATAAAATGCCTATCGTGCGAAACCAATAAAAAAGTACCTTCATATTGTTGAAGTGCCTGTACTAAAATATTTACAGACATCATATCCAGGTGATTTGTTGGTTCATCCAGTAAAAGAAAATTTGCTTCTGAAATCAGTGTTTTAGCAAGTGCAACTCTTGATTTTTCTCCCCCTGATAAAACTTTTATTTTCTTGAATACCTCCTCGTCAGTGAAAAGAAAACATCCTAGCACACTTCTTAACTCCTGCTCAGTTTTTCCTGTTCCTTCAAGTTTTAATTCCTCTAATATCTCATTATCGATTCCTAGGGATTCCAATTGATGTTGAGCATAAAAAGCTTCTAAAACATTATGTCCTGTTTCTACTTTTCCTTTATGTTTCTCAGTTCCGGAAATAATTCTCAGAAGTGTCGATTTTCCTTTTCCATTGGCACCTATTAGGGCTATTTTATCACCTCTTTCAATTTGAATAGATGTGTTATCAAAGATTTGCAGGTCACCATATGATTTTGTGATATCCTGTAATCTTTTAACATGCCTTCCGGATTTTGTTTTAAAATTAAACTTGAAATTTACCTGAACATTATTATCGACAGGTGCTTCAATCCGGTCCATCCGTTCCAGCATTTTCACCCTGGATTGAGCTTGTTTTGCTTTGGTTGCTTTTGCCTTAAACCTCTCTACAAACCTTTCTGCCTGCTTAATTTTTTGTTGTTGATTTTCAAATGCATTTTGATGAATCTCTTTTCTTAACTCTTTTTCTTCAATATACTTATCATAATTGCCTTTGTAGAGATTCAGATTGGCGTGTTCGACTTCAACAATCTTAGATACCGTCTTATTGACAAATGTTCTATCGTGAGATACTACAATATATGCCCCTTCATAGGATTGGAGGTATTGCTCAATCCACTGAATAGAAGGAAGATCAAGGTGGTTTGTGGGTTCATCCAGCATCAATAGAGAGGGTTTTTCTAATAGTAACTTTGCAAGCATCACCCTCATCCTCCATCCTCCGGAGAACTGCTCTAAAGGTCTTTTCAAATCCTCTGTAGAAAAACCGATTCCCTCCAATATTTCTTCAGCTTTGGATTGTATTGTATAGCCATCAACTGCTTCAAAACGTTCCTGCAATTTTGATAGCTTATCTACTAATCCATCACTGTAATTAAGTTCCATCTCATGAAGAACCTTATCGATTTCGTGCTGAAGGTCATGAGCTTCTTTAAAAGCCTGCATAGCAACCTCAATAATAGGTTCTGACGACTGGAATGAAAGCAAATCCTGATTTAAAAATCCAACTGTACTATCCTTACTCATGGTAATTTCACCACCGGCAGGCTGAATATCATTGACAATCATCCGTAAAAGTGTAGATTTACCAGTACCATTTAGTCCGATGAGGCCAATTCGATCTTTTGGACCTATAAAAAGTGAGGCATTTTCATACAGAACTCTGTCTCCGAGATAGTAACTAAGATTATTGATGCTGATCATAGAATGGGCAAAGGTATAAAGCAAAAAAGATTTTATGTCGATAGTCTTACTATTGCTATAAAGAGTAAAACTATTGATCTTACTTTTCGTTTAGTAGAAGTATGAAGCAAAAACTGAGGACTTTTTTTGATTCCAGTGGTTTTAACCGGACTATCGTAAGTATTATAGTTATAAATTCAGTACTTATTGGACTGGAAACTTCTCCTAAAATCATGGAGAATTTCGGGTTTTATATTGATCAAATTGATGTTATTATACTATGTATTTTCGTAGTGGAAATACTTTTGAAGGTTTATGCTTATGGTAAGGATTTCTTTAAAAGTGCATGGAACATTTTTGATGCATCAGTAATACTCGTTTCGATATTACCTGCAGCTGGTTCATTTGCTGTATTTAGAGCACTAAGGATATTGAGAACCTTAAGATTGCTCAATAATGTACCTAAACTAAAATTGATCATAGAATCCCTTCTATTGGCCGTCCCCAGCATTGGTTGGATCATGGTTCTGCTTATAATTATTTTTTATGTTTTTGCTGTAATAGGAACAGCTCTTTTTGGAGCTAACTTTCCTGAATATTTCGGAACTTTGGGTAAGTCGTTCTATACTCTTTTTCAAATAATGACATTAGAAAGTTGGTCTTCAGCTATTGCCAGACCAATACAGGAAACTTCTCCTTTTTCAGCATTGTATTTCGTAACTTTTATTTTGATAGCAACTTACACAACCCTTAATATTTTTATTGCAATTGTAGTAAATACAATGAATGAGTTACATCACAGGGACCTTCAGGCAGAAGAAGAACATATCAAATCATTTATAGAATCCGAAAACAAGAAAGTGATAAACAAGTTTGAAACTATGCAGAACCAGTTAAAGGAAGAACTGAAAAATGAAATTAGAAACTTATATGAAAAGGATACAACTCCGAAATAGTCTTTATTTAATCGCCTTTGCTTTCTTTATTTTCTCAAATTGTTCTGGTAAAAAAACTGAACAGCCACCTATAACTCAGGATGGCTACAGCGTACCCTTCACATCAGCTGAAGGCTTGAATCTTGAAGAATTAAAACTCCCGCAAGGATTCAAAATAGATGTTTTTGCAAAAGTAGAAAACGCAAGATCATTAGTCATGAGCCCCAATGGGACATTGTTTGTAGGAAATCGAAGACAGGATAATGTTTATGCATTAAGAGATGAGGATGGTGATTTTAAAGCTGATAAGATGTGGATTCTTGCCAAAGACATGAATATGCCAAATGGTGTTGCATTTAAAGATGGTGATTTATATGTAGCTGAAGTAGATAAACTTTGGAGATTTCCAGATATTGAAAATAATCTGGCCAATCCAGTAAAACAGCTTATCTATGATGATTACCCATCAGATAAACATCATGGATGGAAGTATATAGCCTTTGGTCCGGATGGTAAATTATATATTCCTGTAGGAGCGCCTTGCAATATATGTGAAAACAAAGACGAAATCTACGCTTCTATAACCCGAATGAACCCGGATGGAACAGGGAGAGAAGTATATGCTCATGGTGTTCGAAACACTGTCGGTTTTACCTGGCATCCGGAAACTAAAAACCTGTACTTTACCGAAAATGGTCGGGATATGATGGGGGATGATATTCCTCCATGTGAGCTAAATGTTGTAACTGAAAAAGGACAGCATTTTGGTTACCCTTACTGGCATGGTGGTGATATAAAAGATCCTGAATTTGGTGACAAATATCCTCAATCAAATTTTATTGAACCCGCTCAAAACCTGGGCCCGCATGTAGCCCCATTAGGAATAAAGTTTTACACAGGGACTATGTTTCCAGAGGAATATAAAAATATAGCTTTCATTGCAGAACATGGAAGCTGGAACAGATCAGATGACGCTGGTCATACTGGACACCGACTCACCACTGTGAAAATTGAAAATGGTAAAGGGGTTTCTTATGAGCCTTTCATAACAGGGTTCTTAAATGAAGAAACAAATGAAGCATGGGGAAGACCGGTTGACCTTATCTTTATGGAAGACGGCTCAATGTTGCTAAGTGATGATAAAGGAGGTGCTGTATATCGTGTTTGGTACGAGGGGTAAAACTAAATTCGTTAATATTAGGTTAAATAATAGTAAGACAATTTTCAGGGGTCATAATGAATTTAATGAAATCAATATTTAATTCTGCAAGGGAAATTCATCCATTATCTGCTTACATAAAGAAATGGGAGTCATTCAATATTGAGGAAAGAAGGGCATTTAGGAGGTCTGCAATAAACTGGACATTACTTATCTTAGGTATTTTGGTTATTGCAATTTTCTTACCTGAAATAATCAATTCTTAAAGAGATCTTCATTGACATTACTTTCTACACAAAAAATCAGCAAATCTTACGATAAGTCTGATTTTTCACTTAATGATATAAGTTTTCAATTAAATCCTGGTGAAATACTTTCACTAGTTGGACCAAATGGTTCAGGTAAATCAACTCTTCTTGGCATTCTAAGTGGAAATATGGATGCTGATAGTGGTCAGGTTTTACTTGATGGCGAAAAAGTTGAAGGTCCAAAATCGAAATTAATAGCTGGACACGAAGAAATAAAACTTGTATTTCAGGATTATGGGCTAAAACCATCAATGTCTGTTTATGAAAATATCAGATATCAACTACTGGATTATTCAGAAGATTTTAAGAAAGAACGCTTAGAAACAGTTCTGGATATTTGCAACCTTACTGAATTACAGTCCCGAAAACCAAGAGAAATATCCGGTGGACAACAGCAAAGGGTGGCTCTTGCAAATGCCCTTGCAACGGATCCAAAAGTCCTCCTGATGGACGAACCGTTTAGTAATCTTGACCCATATACAAAAGCTGACATTCTTCAGGCTTTACAGGATATAGCTAAAAAAACCAGTACCGCAATAATAATCGTTACCC
>CAYTFO010000068.1:13657-16673 GCA_964437135.1 uncultured Roseivirgaceae bacterium
ATCAGACTCATTGATGTTAGCTGACAAAATTGCATTTCTTGAAAAAGGAAATCTTGCCCAGTTAGATACACCTGAAGAAATTTATTACCATCCTGCAAATATTAAAATAGGTAAATTTTTTGGCTATTTGAGCATACTTTCTCCAAAATCATGTAAAGAATTCATTATATCGCCAGAAAAAAGGAATGCCTGTATCCGAGCTGAAGATGTCAAACTATCATCAACAGGAGTTAAATTCAAAGTATTGAATTCAATTTGGAAAGGTCATTACAGAGTTTTAGTTCTGAAGCAGGAAAATTTTGACCCTTTACTGGCCTTTGATTATACCAACTCGGTTAAAAAAAATGATACTGTAATGGTCGAATTAGATAAATCTGCAATAATAAACATCTTCCCAACTTAAATTCGTGTATAAAAAATTCTCCATTGCAGATTCCATGTATCTCCCCCGTCTTTTGACAATTCCCAATCCCATGTAAATGAATCATCCTGAATATCATAGAAAACCATTCTTTGAATAATTACATCATTATTTTTTTGATTAGGTGAAGTGGAAAAGTAAATCCGATCCTCATACTTGCTTCCAGTAAAATCAAAATACCCTCCCTGATTATCCACCCAGGCTTGTTTCCATTTTTCTGAAGGTAAATGATAAACTGAATAACTCTGTCCTATAAACCCTTTGTTTTTACCGGAAAGGATTTTGAAGTTCTCTTCCAGAACTTTACCACCTAGTATTTTGGAAATAGAATTAGTTCCATACTGTTTTATACCTTCTCCTTCATCCCATGCTGCCTCCCATTCACCTATCCAAAAATCGTATTGAGAAAGTACAGTATCATGAACTGCTGAATTTTGAGCTTGAGAAAAATTAAAAACCAAGGAAAATAAACAAAAAAAGAGGGGCTTTACCATAATTGTTTTAGTTAAAACAATTTGTAAAGCCACCTTCCCAATTCACACAATTATCTCAAATAATCACTGTAAGGATGGTTCGATAGCTCGAGGATTGATCATGCTATCTGCCATCATCGCTAGTTTTCTATCAAAGTCTTTTTCATCTTTAAGATTCAAATGAAGAATTCGGGCCTCTTCAAAATATCCAAGCAACTTAGCATATGTTGTAGCTGCACCATAACCAGCTATTTTGTAGTGCATGATATGCTGTAATGCAGTGATAATTGCAGCATCTCTAATTTCAGGATCCATACTTCTGCGTATCAGTTTGTCAATTTGACTTACCATCGCAAACATAGGTTCGCAAATACCACCTCTTTTTTGCTCAAACTGAAGGTCAAATACCTGACGTAATCTCATGATTTGCTCATCATGTGCATCAATGTATCTTTTCACAACAGCTCTTAACTCATCATCATAAACTTTGGCAGGAAGATCGTACAATTCGTTTAAGATAAAAGCTTCAGCATGATACAAGTCTCTCATTTGTTCCAACATGAGGTCCCTGAGGTCTTCTAATGGTGTCATGGATAATATGTGTTTTAATTCTCCGTCTAAATTAGACTTCCTTAATATCTCAAAACATGACATATGTTGTCATGCGCTCTGATAATGGATTCATAGGGATCCTAAGTATCCTGATTAAATTCAGAAAAAGTAGAAATTAAGATGGATTTGAAAATCGTCCACTTGTTGAAAACCTTCTACCCTCAAGTTCAATAATACCGTCTTTCTCTCGATATGGGTATTTAAAATTGATGATCGTACTCTGGCTAATTCTTTTAAATTGATGATAATTGATCAGTCTTTTGATAATTTCTTCAAAGTTTGAATAATATGTTGTTTCATATTCTTTAAACTTTTTGCTCTTCGCAGATCTAATCCCAAATATTTTGGTGTGATCCCCGGAAGACTTTGTGCGAACATATACTATTTCATTTGGATGTAATGCCTGTAACCCGGGTTCACCTAGGTGGATTTCTATTTTCTCAGGCTTCTCAAAAAGAATTTTATTCCTGTTCCAGTTGTGTAGAATCTCTAACTGACGTGACAATTCTCCATAAATTCGAATATTTCTTCCAATCAATATTAATAAAAATAGTATTACCAGATTGATCTCGAACATTAGTTCGCCCGAGAATGAAGCCGGGGATAAAGACATTACAATTTCCCTGAATACTACATAGTTGATCACATGAATTAGAGATAGCAGCAGTAAACGAATACCATTATGATTGATAGGTAATTTAATATAAGCAGTCAGGTAAAATTGGCTAAAAAACAGGACTGGAATTACTAGCTCTTTAGAACTATTAGTTTTAAATGAATAATTCGATAAATAGAAGTAGACAGATATTAAAAATGAATATGCAAAAAATATCAGTTTATCCCGGTATTTTGCTTTAGATAATATATGAGGCCAATCGATCATATTTTAATTTGGGTGATAAGCACAAAAACTGTACTAAAATATTTTTATAGAACGGAAGATGAAATAAAAAATTTTAATACCGGAACTAACAAAAAGATTTGGAATGTGATTGAATTATGTAAATAATCATGCAATAGAAAAGTTCCATTTTTAAGTGCAAATATTTTAACATCAATTTGTTGCAGTTTTAAATAAGGAAGAAAATGAAAGATAAAAATCTATCAGAATTAACAGACTTTGAGTTAATATCAGAAGCAAAAAAGTACAAACCTTCTCCCCTTTTTGATGCTTTTTTTATTGGGTTTTTAGTTGGTATTATTATCTATAGTGTAGTCTTAAATAGCTGGGGCTTTTTGACATTAATTCCTCTTTACCTTATTTACGTATTTTTAAAAAAGTCAAAAAGATATACAGCTATTATAAATGAATTGAAACGCAGGGATCTTTCTTTGTAGAGTAAAACCAGACAAAAAATTAGCATGAAATCATCAGGAATTTTTTCGATTGTTGCATACAAAAAAGAAACAGCAGAAAAGATAGCGAATGGACTCAATCTGTTAAATCTTAGTAAAGTTACAGCTTTATCAGACTTGTGGACTCCATTGGATTTCATTGCCAAAGATCAGG
>CAYTFO010000068.1:16683-17042 GCA_964437135.1 uncultured Roseivirgaceae bacterium
TGGAATGGTCTCGAAATTAAAACTTTATGGGTAAAAGAAAATTACCGAAATGAAGTGGTTGAAACTTCATTACTACAACATATCGAAGCAGTAGCAAGGGAAAAGGAGCATAGATATCCATTTTGGACACCTTTGATTTCCAGGCAGAAGAGTTCTATCTCAAAGCGGATATACACTTTTTGGTGAATTAAAAGATTTTTCAAAAGGACACAGTAAGATTTATTTATCTAATAAATTAAACAGCTAGAAGATCATTTGATTTCGCTCCGATGTTATAAAATAGAATTATCAGAAATCATTATCTTTAACCCGTTGTGCTAATTAGTCAAAGCTACTTTCAAATTATTGATTGCCCGATT
>CAYTFO010000069.1:0-1782 GCA_964437135.1 uncultured Roseivirgaceae bacterium
CTCTTGTTTGTCTTTTCTCTCTTCTTCAATATCCTTTAGCCTGAATGAAATCTCGCCTTCCTTTTTAAGACTATCGTTGAGCATTGATTGCAATCTTCCATAGTGCTTTTCATTAACTATACCAGTATAGTTTGAGGAATCACCGTACATTTTATACGCATGCTTTTGAAGTTGCTCCAATAATTTATCAGAGACATCCTCATGGACAAACATATAATCAGGTGCTACACAGGTCTGTCCGGCATTGAGCCATTTACCCCAGGCTATTCTTTCCGCAGCATCTTCAATGTTGGCCGTTTCATCGACGATAGTTGGAGATTTACCTCCTAGTTCCAGAGTTACACTCGTTAGGTTCTTTGCAGCCGCTTCCATTACAATTTTACCAACTTGAGGACTTCCAGTGAAAAAAATATGATCAAAAGGAAATTCCAGTAGTTGTTGTGCAACCTTATAATCTCCCTCGTAAACTCTGCAGATATTTTCCTCAAATACCTGATCACACATATCTTCAATCAGCTGAGATGTATGAGGAGTATATTCTGAGGGTTTTATAACAACCGTATTACCGGCAGCAATAGCCGAAACAAGTGGTCCTACGGTTAAATTAAACGGATAATTCCATGGTGAGATAATCAGACATAAACCTTTCGGTTCATAAATAATTCTGGATGAGGTTCCGAGATATGTAAGCCCGGAGGACACCTTCTTGGGTTCTGCCCAGTACTTTAAGTTCTTTAAAGCATCTCGAACTTCAGTGAGTGATGGAAATATCTCAGATATATCAACTTCTTCTTTCGACTTTCTAAAATCATTATATACAGCTTCCTGAATTGACTTTTTATACTTAAGAATCCACTTATCGAGTCTTTTCAATCGCTCTAATCTGTTTTTCAAAGGCTCTTTTCTTAGTTCAATTGCCTTCTTTGACATGTCATCTAAAATGCCTAATTCAATTTCTGCTGCTTCTAGTATTTCCATTCTGAGTTAATATAGTATTAATATATTGTGAAATTACGTAACATTTGGGTAACTTTTGCGTAACATTAGAGATACACACTGCTCCCGAATGCAATTAATAAAGATAAGGATTGTTGAAGAATTTATTAACCATAGTATTAATAGCTTGCTTTACTTCTCTGGTTTTTGGCCAGCCTGAAAATTCTTTTTCCTCTTCTTACCAATATTTTACACTCACTTTCAATTCTGAAAATACAAAATTAACTACAGAATTAGAATCAAAACTTACAGAGTTAGAATCGAAACTTACAGAGTTAGAATCGAAATTGATATCTAAATACAAAGAGGACACTATTCTTTAGCTTGATAGAATATTTTACACTATTCAGAGAAAAGCTTTAAAGCAATACAGAGATTATCCAAGTCTGGAAGGATTGGTTGATAAAGGAGAATATGATTGTGTTACCGGAACAATTGTCTATGCTCTTATACTTGACAAGTTAAATATTGAATACGAAATACTGGAATTTCCATATCATGTATTGATAGTATTAAATATTGATGGAAAAGATATTATGCTTGAAGCAACAGATCCATACTATGGCTTTGTAACTGAAGAAAAAGACTATCTAGAAAGAATCGAATTTTATAAAAATCAATCTCAGGAAAATGCTTTTCTTCGCAAAATTGATCTAAAGCAACTTGCCGGTCTTTATTATTATAACCAGGCTGTTGAAGAATACAATTCAAAAACTGGAGAATCTGGAGAATAGCTGGAAAAAGCGAATGCGTTCTACAATAGTGAACGCATTCAAAATTTAAATC
>CAYTFO010000069.1:1792-17026 GCA_964437135.1 uncultured Roseivirgaceae bacterium
ATGGTTATGCTCTTTGAAAGTATGAAGGTTTTGAGTTAGTAATTATATCTCTTATAGAGTTACAGCAAATAATGCCTACTGACCTTTTTCCAGTATCTTAAATTCAACCCTTCTGTTTTGTTGACGACCTTCTTTTGTATCATTTGATGCTACCGGCTCGTCTTCACCATATCCAACCGCACTCATGCGGGTTGCTGATATACCATTTGTCAGGAAGAACTTATAAACGGATCTTGCTCTTCTTCTTGACAGGTCTTTGTTATACTCATCAGGTCCAGTAGAATCTGTATGTCCGGAGATTTCAATTTTCTGAATTTTGCCGGATTTTAGATACTCAAGGATTCTTTCCAGCTCCGGATAAGAAGCAGTAGTCAGCTCGTCCTTATCAAATGCAAAGAAGATATTATTCATTACAACTGGCTTGTCTTCTTCTATAGGACGTAACAAAAGATCTTTTTCTACAATTTGCGAAACAGTGCTTTGATTAAAGTCAAAGTTTGCACTCTCCGCTATATAGCCATCAAGCTCAGGTGTAACCCCGTATCTGGCACCCTTTCTTACTTTAAATGAATATTTACCTTCACTATCTGTAGTTACTTCTCCTATGTCAACTCCGTCAGGTAATCTTTCAATTTGAATTTTTACTCCCGGCATAGGTTCTTTTGTCTCTGGATTTATCACAGTACCCTGAACGGTCAGGAATACATCTTCAGGTGTTTCAGGTTCCGCTGAAACAACTGGTGCTTTGTCTTTTTCTATTTCTTCGATCAAGTGTGCAACAGAGGAAGCTACAGGTGATGTTTCATCTATGAAGAATTCATCAACTTCAAATCTGAAAATATCTGTGTCATCATCAACATCCCCCCTGGTAAAATATAAATGCTTACCCACAGTTGGAATACTGAAATACTGGTCATCCTGCCCGGTGTTTATACCACTTCCCAGGTTGTCCGGCGGAGACCATCTCAACCAGGTGTCATCTAATCTTCTGGTAACATAGATGTCCATCCCTCCATATCCAGAGTATCCTCCGGATGAGAAATAGAGTGTTTTTCCATCTTCAGCAAGAAATGGAGCAGCTTCTTCAGAAATTGTATTTACGTCTCCTCCTATGTTTTGTGGTTCTGACCAAGTACTCCCATTTTTAAATGATATGTACAAATCCCTGCTTCCATAACTATCATCTCTTTCAACTGATAAAATCATGGCCTCTCCTCCTGGTACAAGAAAGAAATCCGCTTTTGGGTTATAATTATATTCGTTCTCTACTTCTACCGATTCCGGCTCAGAAAAGCTATCTCCATCTTTCGTAGAAATAGATATACCCTCATACATTCTACCTTTTTTACCATATCTATTACCAAGTATGAAAGTCTCTTTACCATTTACAGTGGTGATACTACTAATAAAGTTAGGTCCGGCAGTGTTTAAAGGCTCTCCAACATTTTTAGCCGGCAACCATTCTCCGGTTTCCTCATCCATTTCAGAAACCCAAATATCTTCAGGATCATCAGCTCCTCCCATGTTATCCGGGTGATACTTTCTACTGAAATATAATCTTTTACCATCCGGTGATATAATTGGGCTATGCTCAACATATGTTGAGTTTACGTTCGAACCCAGTTTCTCTGCCTCTATATTTGTATTTACACCTTTTGCCAATTGTATTAAAACTGTAATTGGGATATTGGATGTTGAAATTCCTATGGCATCAATAGAATTGAAACCTGGTACTGCTTCACCATCGATGACAATTCTAACCGCCTGTATTTCATAGCTGGGTTCAGGAAAGAATAGATTCAATAACCTTTGATCTGTTGGTAATATTCTGGGTGTAATCTCCTGTAGCAAGTATTCATTGTAATCAGAATCATAAGCAAATACCTGTTTAACTGCACCCGGATTCTCGGTTTCAGCAATTGCAATTTGTCTGGCCTTTATGGGTGTATCAAAGGAAACCATTACGAATTCCTCACTGTCACTCTTTTTTGGCCGCCATGCGTTCGGGTTGTCTTTCCCACTGTAAACCCCTTCAGCATACACATTAGGTTTATGAAGTGCCTGAAGTGCTGAAAATTCCAATGGGGAATATTCCGAGGAAACGTCAATTACCTCTGAACCCCAGACTACTGATTCCTGTGCATAAACACAAACTGCAATCAGCATCAAAATTGTAAATGAAAATAATCTCATATCGATTGGTGATCTTTTAGTCTTTTCTAATAAGTCTTACTTCAACTCGTCTGTTCGCCGCTATGGCCTCAGGAGTCCTTTCTGTGGATAATGGTTTAGTTTCCCCAAATGCCTTTGTTGTTACTCTGTTCTTTTTAACCCCATTTTTTATTATATACTCTTCCACAGTCTCAACACGTGCCTGTGAAAGAGACATGTTTGCAGCAGCATCTCCTCCAATGTCTGTATGACCCTCCAGTTGAATATCAACATCCGGTCGAGCATTTATGTAATCAATAAAATCATCGAGTACTTTAAAGGAGTTAGCAGTAAGATCAGGGCTTCCGCTGGAAAAAGTAATATCAAGAGTTATCAATTCTTCTTTTTCGCGTGGACTTAAATACAGATTTAAATCCAGTTCCCCGTTTTGGCCCTCAATCAATATCTCTTTTGCAAATGGTTGAAATCCGTTTATTCTGTCAACTTTAAAATTATATTTTGTTTGATCCAAAAGATATATTTCAAAACTTCCATCCTGAGCTGAACTACTCATCCCCATATCATCATAATACGGAAGTTTTTCGTAAATCAAGGATGCAGAAATAGCAGAACTGTCTCCTGCGCTTAATAGCTTGCCGTTAATTTTAATATACTTATTTGCGGACTGGTCCTGAGCAAAAATTGACATGCTTAGGAGCACAGTTAGAACGGTAATTAGGCTTGTGCGAATCATCTAACGGTGAATTTTAAATTAAATAACGGAAAATTAAGAGAAAACTAAAAATAATATTCCATTTAATCCACTATTGTTGGCCTGCAATTCCTGCCATTAGTACTTTTTTCTTCTCAAAAGAGATATTATTTAGTTGATGAAGCACAACATTTTTAGTGTGTAGATAATCGCTGAGTTCTGATGCAATTATTGGCTCAGAAGGTGGAAGGTCCACATTTAACGCATCAACCTGCTTACCATTTTTCCAGAATCTGAAGCAAAGATGAGGTCCGTTTGCCAATCCTGTTTGTCCGACAAATCCTATTATCTGCCCTTGCTTAACTTTCGTTCCCGGACGAATTCCTGACTTTATTTTATTCATGTGGAGATACTGCGTAGTATAATTTGAATTGTGCTTGACCTTCACATAATTTCCATTATACTTTGAGTATTGAGCTTCAAGCACAACGCCATCGCCAACAGTTCTGATAGGAGTCCCCACCGGAGCTGCATAGTCAGTTCCTAAATGTGCTTTGTATCTTTTAAGTACAGGATGATATCTTCTTGGAGTATAGCGTGAGCTAATTCTTGTGTAATCCAGAGGAGCTCTTAGTAAAGTTTTCCTTAAGCTGTTACCATTTTCGTCAAAGTAATCAGATTTAGTACCCTGGTTGTAGTAAATACCGTAGTACTCTTTTCCATTATGATAAAAATATACTCCTTTGATTTTTCCTACTCCCACTACCTCTCCATCTACAGATTCTTCTTCGTAAATCACTTTAAATTTATCTCCCTTCATGATCCTGAAAAAGTCAACCTGCCATGCAAGTACATCCACTAATCTGCTAACCAATACTGGAGGAGCACCTGCATCCAAAACGGCTTCATAAACTGATGAGTTTATCTCAGATGCAATTTGTCGTTCTTCTATATTGGTTTCCTTTACCTCATATTGTGCACGAATTGAATCTGCAAAATGATAGATAACATATGATATGGGATCAGGTTCGAATATGAACTGTCTGACAGTTGGAATAGAATCCCTGGTTACAACAAGAGAAAATTCCTTGCCGGCTTTTAGCTTTCTAACGTCATAAACGTCCTTTGATTTTCTTGATATTTCATAAAGCTGCTCACCGCTTACATTGTAATCTTTCAATAAATCAGAAAGGGTTTGATTCCATCTAATCTTACCTTCCACAATATCAAATGAGTCTACCTGGATACCATAATAATAGGTTGGCTCAGGTAGTTCCAGCGTGTCTGCTAAGACATCAACACTCTCTGTTATTTCTTCTTGATTTTTTTCACTGACACAAGAAGACAATGACACCGAAATAAAAAATGTGGTGAGTAATTTAACCAGGCTGGAGTATGTCATCAATTTCTGCTCTTAAATTTTTCGAGTCCGTTATCCAAAAACACCACAAAGTTACTAACATTTAAGTCATAACCCTTAGGTTCAGCAAGTAAATTCCCATTTTCATCCAATAATACATAAAATGGTTGTGCATTATTATTGAACTTAGTTATTTGAAAATCAGCATTTTGCTTTCCGATTGATTTTTTAGTTTTTCCATCGTACTTGGAATTGTACCATTCTGATTCTGGTAGTTCTGTCTTGTCATCCACATACAATGCAACAATCACAAAATCATTTTTCAATCGCTCCAATACTTCATCCTCAACCCAAACTCTCTGCTCCATTTCTCTACAATTGACACAACCATGACCCGTAAAATCAATAAAAAGTGGCTTATTCTGTTCTTTAGCACAATTCAATGCCTGTTCGTAATCAAAGTAGCCATTCAATCCATGAGGCAGCTCGAGAAATTCATTATAAAGTGGATCCTCACAAATAGTGTTATTTTCTGATAATAATCCACCTCCACTATTTTTCCTTACAATCTCATTTAGATTAAAGTCGTGAGTTGACATAGGCGGCAAATAACCCGCTAAAGATTTCAATGGAGCTCCCCATAATCCCGGAATGAGATAAATGACAAATGAAAATGTAATGATTGCAAGTACTAAACCAGACACTGAAGTCTGCTTAGTATCTGAGTCACCTGGAAGTTTGATTTTGCCCAATAAGTAAAAGCCCAATAATGTAAATATTGCAATCCAAAGTGAAAGATATACTTCACGGTCAAGTATGCCCCAATGATACGCCTGATCAGCAATGCTCAGAAATTTTAAAGCAAAAGCTAGTTCCAGAAATCCTAACACAACTTTCACAGAATTGAGCCATCCGCCAGATTTGGGGAGTGAGCTTAACCAGCCAGGAAATAAAGCAAATAATGTGAATGGTATAGCAAATGCAGTTGAAAATGCAAACATCCCCAAAATTGGTTTTAATACCTGCCCGCCTGCAGATTCAACCAGAATACTACCAACAATGGGCCCCGTACAGGAAAATGATACCAAAACGAGCGTCAGAGACATAAAGAAAACACCGATGAATCCACCTTTATCTCCCACTCTATCCACTCTATTTACAAATCCATGTGGAAGTGTTATCTCAAATAATCCAAAGAAAGAAAGTGCAAAAATTACAAATACCGCAAAGAAGATAATATTGGGCAACCAAGCTGTAGCTAGTTCATTAGCAGTTTCAGGACCCATAAATGGCGCTAAAACTGATCCAACCAATACATAAATTACAATTATAGAAATTCCATACAGCAAACTGTTTTTAACCCTGCCTGGTTTTTTACTGAAGTAGGTTACAGTCATGGGAATCATTGGGAAAACACAGGGAGTGAGGAGTGCAGCAAGACCCGCAAGAAATGCCACTAACATAAAAGAAAGCAGCGAATACGGATCATGTGTACTTCTTGTTTTTAACAAACCCTCTTTTTTCTCTGATTTTTCAATTGGAACATTTCCTTCCTCTGATGTTGATCCTTCATTTCCGGAAAACTCAAATTCTTCATCGAAAGTGATGCATAAACCTGAAATATCCGAACAGGTCTGACCTGTGAAAAACCCCTTTATTTGATAGTTTTTGCTTTTTATCAGTACATTTTGGATAAACTGCCCTTCGCCACGGAAATATGTGTACTCCCCTTCAAAAATAGAATCGTATCCTGTTTTTGGATTGACCGGGATTATTCCGCCCACTAATTCATAGGATTCATGAGGCTCAAACTCAAACTCTGTAACATTTGGCCCTAGATTAGGATCAAAATCTGATGAATATAGATACCAATCAGCTTCAATTGTCGCATTAAACAATACCTGAATAGTATCACCAATTTCAGGATTGTCGTCAGAAAGACTATTAGACCATTTAGCTGGCTGGCGAACCTGTGAATATGCAGATACTGACAAAAACAATATCAGAACTAGCAGGATTTTTTTCATTATAAAAGGGATTTTAGTTTTTATTTTTTAGACATCTCCGTAAAAAACTCATAGAAAAGAGAAATCGTTTCAATCCCCTTATAAAAATTAAATAACCCGTAATGCTCATTGGGCGAATGAATTGCATCAGAATCCAACCCAAAGCCCATCAATATCGGATCAACTTTTAGTTCCTCTTTGAAAAGGGCAACAATAGGAATGCTACCTCCTTCTCTGGTAGGTATCGGAGTTTTGCCCCATGCTTTTTCAAATGCTGCACTTGCTGCCTGATAACCTATACTTTCCGTGGAAATTACTGCAGGTTGACCTCCATGGTCAGGTCTTACTTCAACCTTTACACTTTTTGGAGCTATATTTTGAAAATGATTTTTAAGGAGTTCTGTTATTTTATCCGGATCCTGATTAGGAACTAATCGGGTGGATATTTTTGCAAAAGCCTTGGAAGGAAGTACTGTTTTTGCCCCTTCACCTATATATCCTCCCCAGATTCCATTAACATCAAAAGATGGCCTTATACCAACTCTTTCAATAGTACTATATCCTTTTTCTCCTTTTTCTTCTTCAATATCAAGATCTGACTTGTACTCACCTAAATCGAAGGGCCTTCTTGCCATCTCCTCCCGCTCCTGAGAAGAAAGCTCCTCAACATCATCATAAAATCCCGGTATAGTGATTCTTCCCTCTTCATCCTGCGAATCTGCTATCATTTTTGAAAGTACATTGATGGGGTTTGCAACAGCTCCACCGTAAACTCCTGAGTGTAAATCTCTGTTGGGACCGGTAACTTCAACTTCTATGTAACTCAGTCCTCTGAGTCCCACAGTAATTGAAGGTGTGTCATTACTTATAATTGATGTATCACTAATCAAAATAACATCTGCTGCTAGTTTTTCCCGGTTATCTTTCACAAAAACCTCAAGATTATCTGAACCTACTTCTTCCTCTCCTTCGATCATAAATTTAGCATTGCAGGGTAGTCCGGAGGTTTTGATCATTGATTCAAAAGCTTTCAAATGCATATACATTTGCCCTTTGTCATCACATGCCCCTCTTGCAAATATCTTCTCATCCTTTATTACAGGTTCGAAAGGAGGCGAATTCCACAATTCATATGGGTCAGCCGGTTGAACATCGTAATGTCCATATACCAATACGGTCGGTAGTGAGGGGTCAATAATTTTCTCAGCATATACAATCGGATGTCCATCCGTTTCACATATTTCTACAGAGTCTGCACCAGTTTCCTGAAATTTTGCCTTTAAAAATTCAGCTGCTTTCTGAACATCCCCTTTAAATTTAGAATCTGCGCTTACTGATGGGATTTTCAGTAACTCGACCAATTCGTCTAAAAATCTTTGCTTGTTTTCTTTTTGAAATTCTAATGCTGTCATAATTATTGAATTTGATTCAAAATTAATTCATAATAATCTCTAAAGAACAAATATTAGATTTATGTGTCTCAAAAAATAAGGCAATCAAAACCCAAACCCATCATCATCTTCTTTTTCAATGGTATCAAAGTTTTGATCTTCGAGACTAACCTCGTCAGGATAAACAAGATTGTAAGGTTCATCAATATTGAAATAGATTTTTCGGAATTCATTTAAGAACTTTAATGTCTCATTTTCCTCACCTGCAATAAGCACCAATTCTCCCGGTTTAGAGTTCCCAAAATTTGATTTGTCCTTAATGATCTGATTGTATTCACTATTCGAGGAATAAGTAAGAATACTATTGTCCTGATAATTGAAATAATACCAACTTCCGGGTGCGGCCTGTATGAATAAATTCATGATATCAGATCCTGTTGCATCTTTCTTAAACTCTATAAACCCATCCACTTTAGCATTCACGTCAAGGTTCAAAATATTACTCAATGCGAGTTTGGTGGTATTATACCAGGATCGATAATCTTTACTCCATTCCATTTTTACACCGGAAATGACCAGAGATCGATCAAAAGCATTAGAGGTAGATACCAACGGTACATATTCTTTCAAAGATTCCGTTTCAAATTCCCTTGCAATTTCTTCTCCTGCGAAGTTTGCAATCTTTAAAATATTTTGCAGTTCCAGCCCATTTGCTGGTGGATTTCCCAGTCTCGTGGCAACGTCTACAATATCATCCGCAATGAGACCTAATGCCTGGGAAGGAATATTCATATCCAGACCCAATAAAGCATCCAGTTTGTAGTTCCCATCTCGTATATTTCCTTCACCTAATGCGGTACTTTCTACATTGATCAATGTAGCTCCCGGCTGGAAGAAAGACACATCCCCTTCAAATAAAACATTACCTGTTGAATCATTATAAATGTAACTATCCCCCGCGTAAGATTCGCCTGTTGTCTTTTGTGTCTCTTCAATTATAAAAACTCCTTTTGAACCATCATACTGAAGAAGTCCTTTGGGTCTGAAGAAGTCAACATCACCAGGGGTCCTATGCTGACCTACAAATGTTCCATACATATCGCCGCGGATATCATAATGGATTCCTGAAATTATGGGTTCACCATCTTCATAAATGGCTGTTGAAACATCTACAAAAACATCCGTTTGTTCATCAATTCTGTCGTATTCAATCCAGAAAGTGCTATTTGGATCTTTAAAATCTGGTTTTACATATCCTACTAATTCTAAAGCTTGTTTGTAGACTTTAAGATTAACCGAGCCTTTAAAAAGGAATCCTTCTGAAATTGCCAAATTATCCACTGCCTGTACTTCTCCATTAGCCACTGTGTATTTTGATGGAATTTCAGTTTTAGAATTCGCAGATCTGCCAAACCTTCCTTTTTCCTCTACGACCTCTTCATATTGATAAAAATTACTCATTTTGATTTCAAATGTGTCTGCATAAACTGGCAATAAGTAAGTTGCAGTACCTGAAAACTGATTTCTTGACTGTACATCTATCACGCCATCATATAGATAATGAGTTGCGTTTGGATAATAGAACTCTAATTTAGCATTGGTAAATGTCTGCAGGACAGAATTGGCAAGAATTGTAGTAGTATTATTTTCAGGGATTATTCGTCCATCAGCTACTTCAATATATGGAATACCATCAATTTTCAATTTGTATGTTGTGATGTCATAAGTAGCCGAAGTTCCATTAAATGACAAAGAATCCAAATCTTCCCTGGTTGTATAAAAATATGTATCCTGGATCGGAATATTATCTGGTTTAGTCATCGTGATAATTGAATCTTCCAGATACCAAACTGCATTGGTAATTGAGGTTTTAAATTGAGCATACGGAAAAGATATCGCTGCAATACCCTGCTGCTCAGGTTGTACACTTGCTATATCTTTAGTCAGGTCAAAATCAAGTCTGATATCATCACCCTGCATCGCGGGTTTTTCAGGAATGTCTGTTAAAACTTCAAAGTCAGCGTGTCTGGCATAATAATCCAATTCCCGAAAAGTAAATTCATTAGACTTAGCTCTCGAACCACGAGTAAGCATTGAGCCTGAACCATAAACTCCCTGCTGCGTAATATTCGCTTCACCGGTAAGTTGAGCAGTTCCGTGATAGAAAGAAAAAGGAGCCCCCACAGTCCTTAGATACATACTGTCTTTTCTGGGCAACCAATACATTCTAAAATTTCCAAGTTCTGCCTGTGGATAGGATGCTGATCCAATATTTCCTGGTTGAATAGTTCCTCCATATCCGTCAGCAGTTACCGAATCAGGATAGTAAATAAAGTCTTCGGATAAAATCTCCGTGCTTAAAAAGTCAATTCTTCCACCTCCCATCAAACCATTATTATCCAGAGTAATAGTTTCATAGGTCGTTGCCGGTGTTCCATATAAATTATATCCCTCAGGTGGCATTTGATGAACAAACCCAAGTGATTTATCTGGCATGATTCTTAGTATCTCTTCAAAATCCGGGAATATATTTCCTGATGAAAATGTCCCTGGAAATGACATACTACTTCCTTCTGATTTTTCAAGACTATCTAATTCCAAAGGAGGAATGATAAATTTCACAGACCTGTCGTAGGCACCATTTAGAATTTCAGGCTTGTCAAAATATACAATACCATCTGAGTTGGATGAAAAATAAGGGAATCTTTCATTTTTGACTATCCCTGATTTATTCCCTGGACGATCCAGAAAAAGTGTTCCTGATGTTCCCGTAATGTTATTGCTCAATATTTCTTTTTCTCTTGGATCATCTTCCAATGAATCCGGAACATCCAATTGAATCTGCATACTATCTATTACCGGCATATTTATCAGGAATGCTCCATAATCAAATGAAAAATCCTGACCATTATAGTTAAACTCACCAGCACTAACTGACCCATTGAATTGAATTTCCCGACCTTTTCTGAGTTTAACCTGACCATCTCTGGGGACAACTTCAATCTGATAATCAGGGGTCACAAAAAACCTTTCAACACCATTTAGGGATATGTACATGCTGTCAAAATTCATACTGCCGTTTGGCTTTCCTGAAACTTTAGAAGGAACCAACAAATTGTCATAATCCCTTTCTTTTTTTGCAGACTCGTAATAGTGTTCAGCTTTGGCACTTAGTTTTATTTTCCCGGAAACTTCATCATATTCTGCAAATCCATATTTTGCCAGAACATTTGCACCGGCAACAGCCATTGCTCTGTCCATATTAAATTCCTGCACTAATTCATCTACATAAAATTCCTTTATATTGTATTTCCTACTGTAAAACATGTAGGTTGTTAGTGGATTATAATCTAAAATTCCCTGAAGCTTTTTGTATCTGTAAAGACTGTAATAATCTTTTGATTCAAATACTGTGGGGATTAAATCTTTCCCCTGCATCGTATTGATAACCAATGAATCATCTTCAACATACCATTCTACAATGTCTGTTTGAAATTCATACTGATGATAAGTTGATATAAATGATGTGACTTCGCCAAGATCATTTTTTAAGAATGAAAGTTTACCTGTTTCACGATCATAGGTAAAGCTAACGTTAGGATGGTAAATGGAGTCAACGCCAAAATAAATCGCAAAACTTGCATCTTCTGAAGATATCTTTTCTTCACTGAACGCAAATTTTTGGCCAAAAAGGACTGCTTTTCTTCCTCTGCCATCCAGTACCTCAAGTTTTCCAGGCTTTCGGCTCAGACTTTCTCCAAATATTTCATCTCCCTGAAGAGATAAGCCCCCTTCAAATGAAATATTTTCGCCAAAAGTCATTTTCACATCATTTTGATAGGAAATGAACCTTGGATAAGAACTAAGTTCCTGGTTTCTTCTGCCGACACTTCTGTAATAAAAAGCCCCGTCAGTACTTCCTTCAATTATTCCAGGAAATTTTGCAGTGGCATTAGCAGTCCAGAAAAAAGGTCTGTCTACTTTGACCGTAAATTCACCCAAAGTGATTTCTGCATTTCTTGTATTCACATTCTGACCCGGCCAAACAACAGTGGCGGATTCCCCTGCAAAAGTTCGGTTTTTAAGCAAATGATCTCCTTTCACTTTTTTTAGCCGAAATGAATCATTAGGAGTAACCATCAACATTTCAAAATCAGAAAGATGTATGACAGGACCTTCGATAGCAGGATGCCTGTACTTCATTTTAGCCTCATTGGCATAATCCCGGGTGGTTGGAGAGAAGCTGGGCCTCATTCCATATGATGGAGTCTGTACGGGTTGATCAAATGAATTGTTATCTGTGGAGTTATCCCCCCAACCATCATCAGTTGACCCCCAACTGTCATCAGAACCCCAGCTATCATCAGTACTTCCCCAATCGTCATTGTTACCCCAATCATCATTGTTGCCCCAATCGTCACCACTTCCCCAGTCGTCTGTTGCCTGAGTTTGAATATACTCCTCAGTAATTTCTTCAACTATTTCATCCGGGACAGTCTCTTCCTGAATTAATTCTTCGAAAACATCCGTTTCTGCTGCTTCCCCCAACAATTCAAACTCAAACTTTCCGCCATTGGCCTGAACATACATATTTTTGGATTTGTGCAATTGCCTAAAACCAAAAAAAGTATTCATTTCATACAAAAAATTTTGGTATTCCCTTGAACTAAGCGTTTCGAGTGACTTTTGGTTTATTTCGAGTATATCATCAAGCTGGTCTGCTTTAACGCCCTGATGAGTGACCGCATTGGAAAGGTATGCAAATAAGTAGTCAAAATGGGGTTTAATTACATACCCTTTATTCCTCATCCCAAAAGCTATATCCATTACTTTTTGCTTGTGAGCAGAGGTGAATTTTGTATTCCAGGCTGATTCAAAGTCATATGCAATCTTGATATACGCTTCCGTATCATTCATTTCTAGTATCTGCTTGGCTTGCTTTACGAACTCAGCAGGGTCCTCAGAAAACCCCTGCGAGTAAGCCATTTCTGAGCAAAACACAGTGAAAAACAGGATGTAAAAATGTAATCGCCTGAAAATCATTCGATAAAATTACGGAATATGTGAATTAATTAACGGATTTTTTCGAAAAGCAGTGCAGACCAGCTGTCTTTATTTTCATTTTTTAACAATCTTAGATGATTCTGTGTCGCTGAATTTTCCATGTCAGAAATATCTTCTTCGTAAAATCCACTGAACAATATTTTTCCGCCCTCTTTTAATAATCGCACATATTCTGACATTTCTTCCAGCAAAACGTTCTTATTTATGTTAGCAAAAATTATATCAAAAGTGGTTGATATATTCAAATCCAAAACCGAGCCCTGAAGGAATTTCACATTAGAAATTCCATTCAACCCAAAGTTTTCAGTGCTATTTTCAATACACCAGTCATCAATGTCTGTAACCAATATTTCTTTAGCATGAAGCTTACCAGCCATGATTCCTAATACTCCGGTTCCGGTCCCAAAATCTGCTACCATTTTCCCTTCGTGTTGAAGTTCCAAAATCATCTTTATCATCAAATGAGTGGTGGCATGATGTCCTGTTCCGAAAGACATTTTGGGGTTTATGATTACCTGATACTTATATTCAGGCATATCGACATGGAAAATCGCTCTGACCGCAACTTTATCATCTACAAAAACCGGATCATAGTTTTTCTCCCAGGTTTGATTCCAGTTTTCACGTTGAATTTCTTCTATGGAATGTGACTTTATTCGTGCTGATAGATCGTCAAGTAAGGCCGAAATCTCTTTTTCATTAAAAATGTCACTTGAAATATATGCACTAAAGCCTTTATCAGTTTCCTCAAAAGTCTCAAAGGGATAAACAGAAAATCTTGCGATCAGGATTTCAACCCATTCTGGATTACACTGAATATGTACCGCTTTAAAACTCATTGGTTACATCCCGCAAAGGATTCAAATCGTGTAAAATAAACTGAGAAATCAGCCTGACTCTCTTTCTGAACAAAATAAACCTTGTATTTCGCAAATGATTGATCTTTTTCGAAATACCATTTACCGGGTTTATCAGCATACAATCTGTTGGTTTCCTCAAAAACAATGATATCCGAAGAAGCTTCCGATAGTTCTTCATAAACCAGAAAATCGGCCTGCTCCGGATATTCTACTTCATGAATCGAACCGAAAACCTTGCAATATGGATTTCTTTGATCAGAAGACCCTGAAATTAGGATTAACGCTAGAAAAATAAATTGCATCAAAAGGCCTTGGCAATATCAACAAAGTCTCTGCTTTTTAAACTTGCTCCTCCTACAAGTCCTCCATCTACATCCTTACAGGCAAACAATTCTGAAGCATTATCTGGCTTAACACTACCTCCGTACAGTATAGAAATTTCTTCAGCTACATCCTCACCATATTTTTCAGAAAGTGTTTTTCGAATAAAAGCATGCATTTCCTGCGCTTGTTCTGCACTTGCAGTAACTCCTGTCCCAATCGCCCAGACTGGTTCGTATGCTATTACTACCTTTTTTAGGTTGTCAGCATCAAGATGGAATAATGCATCTTTTATTTGTGAACCAACCAAATCAAAATGTTTTTCTAGTTCTCTTGTTTCAAGTTTTTCTCCGCAACAAAAAATGGGGGTGAGGCCTTTTTCCAGAACTTTATCGGTTTTTTTTGCCAACAATTGAGCCTCCTCTCCAAAAAATTCCCTTCTTTCACTATGTCCAAGCACAACATATCTTACGCCTACTGATTTTAGCATGTCAGCTGATATCTCCCCGGTGTATGCTCCGCCATCCTGTTCATGGCAGTTTTGCGCTCCAAGGAATATATTCTTCCCGTCCTTAATAAGTGTACCTACCGATAGTAAATGAGTAAAAGGTGGAATCAAAATTACTTTTGCGTCATTTCGAAGCTCATCATTTACCATATTGACAACTTCGGAAGCCAGTTTGGATCCGGAATCATTGTCAGTGTTCATTTTCCAGTTTCCTGCAGCAATTTTCGCTCTCATATTAAAGTTTTTCTTTTAGATATTTAGCAGTATAATTTTCAGGTGCCAATTTAATCATATCCTCCGGAACTCCTGCAAAACAAACCGATCCTCCTTTCTCTCCACCCTCAGGCCCAAGATCAATGATCCAATCCGCATTTTTGATCACTTCTACATTGTGCTCTATTATAATAACCGAATTACCCTCATCCACTAATGCATTAATCGAATCCAGTAGTTTTCTTATATCATGGAAATGCAAACCTGTAGTAGGTTCATCAAAAATAAACAATGTGTGCTGGCCTCTGCTACTATTTCCTCCTTTACCCAAAAATGATGCAAGTTTAACTCTTTGTGCCTCCCCTCCACTAAGTGAATTGGAGGATTGACCCAGCTTTACATACCCTAGACCGACATCATATAAAGGCTTTAGTTTTGAAACGATTGATTTTTTATCAGCAAAAAATTCAAGAGCTTCTTCCACTGTAAGATCAAGTACATCTGAAATGTCTTTATCATTATAGGTAACTTCCAGAATTTCTTTTTTAAATCGCTTTCCTTTACAACTTTCACAGGTCAAATGAAGATCAGCCATGAATTGCATCTCAATCTTTACCGTACCTTCACCCTCACATGTTTCACACCTTC
>CAYTFO010000070.1:0-6545 GCA_964437135.1 uncultured Roseivirgaceae bacterium
GGATATGCTCTGAAAAGAAAAAAAGAACTGGAATTGACGGATTATGAAGTTTTTGATATAAAGACCGGAAGGGTATCAAATTTGCTATTGGCCTCTATTCCGTTTCTTTCCGCATTTATAAGCATCTTCGATTTTTGGGGAAACCATATTACCATCATCATTTCTGGGTTTATCTATTTCCTTTATACACCAGTCATGCTTTTTTATGGATACAAGGCTAAAAAAATTGAGAAAAAACTATTCGGTTGAACTAGTTCCTGAAAATTCCATTCTTAAGTGTTAAAGATGCATCTCCATCCAGTCTTAATATGAGCTGG
Source organism: uncultured Roseivirgaceae bacterium (assembly GCA_964437135.1). Lineage (GTDB taxonomy): Bacteria > Bacteroidota > Bacteroidia > Cytophagales > Cyclobacteriaceae > CAYTFO01. Next base: position 318 of record CAYTFO010000070.1, read on the forward strand.
ATCTCTTTCGGAGATACTGCAAGCAAATGCGGCTCTACCTTTTCAATATCAAGTTTTAAATCAATTTTTGAAGCTAGGTTCCCATTTTCAATTCCCTCGACAGCTTTCTGGTCCAGAGTCATCAGAAAATCATAAAGATCAATTTTCAGCATTCTTCCAATTTGTCTTTCAATAGCGTTATGGAATGCTTTATCTGCAGAAGACAATTTCTCATCATCTACATCTAAAATTTCATATTCAAAAGAAGAAAATGAAAGCTCCAGATTTTTGTCTATTTCAGGCACACCGTTTATTTCTACCTTTCCTGAAACATCACCTCCCACATTTATAAGAAGATTCATTATTTCATCCTTTATTCCAATCTGCTCAATATTCAAATTGAAAGAATAACCTTCATATTCAAAATTTTTACCTCCGAAAATTGAGTTGAAGTTTGTTTTTATATCCTCATAACTAATTAATAGTTCAGCATAGGCAGAAATCACATTATCCGAACTTAATGGATTTACTCTTGATTTGATAGAAGTCTTTTGGCTTAGAGTAGAATTCATGGTCGAAAACCTAATTTGAGAAGATATCTCAGTATGTAAGGTTAGCGTATCCTTCTTTGTATTTTGAAAAGCCCCTCTGAATTCTTTATTAGAGGCTGAAAGATACAATAGAATTGGGTTTTTAAGTACTCTATTAGGCTTTTGAATGATGTCATTAATGTTTACTACAGTTTGTCTGAAATCTATTGCATTATTACTGGCATCTGTGACTATTCTTTCAATTGATGGGCTGAAAGAATTTATTGCAGATTCAACTATCTGTGTCAGCTCAAAATCTATACCCATTATTGAAAAAACCGGTTCTTCCACCCAGGTTAACTCTTCCCAATTGGCATCCATTTTCAAATTCCAATTCTCATCAAGTTCTGCTTTTGTGGACATTCCGGCTATACATTTAAATCGTACTGGGTTATCATCATTTTTGAATTGCATGCCCAGAATTCGCTTGCTTATGTATATTTCTGCAAAAAGAAGAAAGTTCAGATGTATTGACTCCCCCCTCTTCTCTAATTTGAGTCTGTCATATCTCTCAAGAGTTAAAAAAAGGAAATCTTTATCACTCCCATTTAGAGGAATTTTTTCCTCTTTCATTAATTTTTTCTGGAGCTTTTTTTCAAGAAGTTCCTCTAATTCTGCAATTGGAAGATCTACATCAATGCTAAGGAATGACATAGGTACTGAAGCAGGTGACTCTAAATATTGTGTTGAATATTGCTTTTTATTGCATCTTGTGAGTACCAGAGAGATTATGAGTACGAAAAATAATTTTTTATTCATTAAGATAAGCTTAAATCCTGTCTTCAACGCGCAATGATATGTCAATTATATTACATTTAGGCTTTTGTTTAGAACATCTCACGCTGAACTGACGTTTTTTGAATTGAATAAATTAATTATGAAGAATTTTATTTACCTGGGTCTTATTTTTGTTACAGGAATTTTGCAATCCTGCAAATCCAAAATTGAAAACCCTGAAATTCTTGTGAATAACGCTATTCAATCTCACGGATTGCATGAACTTTCAAACAAATCTATAACCTTTGATTTCAGAGATATTTCTTACAGCATGTATCGGACTGATCAAAACTACATTTACACACGAACCTTCGAGGATTCACTAGGAAAAGTTGTAGATTCAGTTTTTAACAGCAGTAAGATAAGGAGACACAGAAATGACTCATTAGTGAATCTGGATGAAGAGTGGAGTAATAAATATCTTAACTCCGTAAATTCTGTGTTATATTTTTTCCAGGTACCTTTCATACTTAAAGATCCTGCTGCTAAAAAACTAATATTGGATCAGGTAAATATTGAAGGGCAACCCTATTATTCTCTGAAAATTACTTTTTCAGAAGAAAATGGAGGTGAAGATTTTGAAGATGAATATCGCTACTGGATTCATACTGAAAAATATACCGTTGATTATTTAGCTTATAATTACCAAACGGAAGGTGGTGGTACAAGATTCCGAAAGGCTATCAACAGAAGAGAAATAAACTCACTCACATTCCAGGACTATATCAACTTCAAACCTGAAACAAAATTTCCTCCATTGGACAGTCTTCCTATGCATTATGAAAAAGGAAAATTGAAAGAAGTTTCCAGAATAACTAATCAGAATATTATAATAAATTAATTCAGCTCCAAAACAAGTGTTTCATTTCTGGCATCTGAGCTAATTTTTAACAGGTTTGAATTCTTACTGTAGTATAAATCATCCTCCTGTAGGAATTGATATATTCTATTTTCAACGAGTTGAACATATGGTGCACCGATGTCACCCGTACGGTTCAGATTGTCAATTCTAAATAGGCTATCTGTAAGATTTAGATTAAACGTAACACGATTGACTCCAATAACCCCGGTAACCAGGTCCGGGAAACTTATATCATCAGATGTGCCATTTTCAAAGTCAAGATAAAGATTAGAAACATTGCAGGATGGATATAAAGAATCCTGTTGATGAATCAAATAAGCAATATTCCATCTTCTGTAAATACTTGCTTCAATTGAAGTGTCCAGAAGTACATTTTTCTCACAGAATGGAGATCTCACTGAATCTATTTCTATACAGGCTCCTGTATTACAATCGACCAGGTACTCACCGAAAACAGAAATAATAGAATCATATCCTACATCTGGAACTTCATAACCTGGATCACAAGTTAAAAATTCAGTTTCTGCAAATCCAGGCAAAGAAGATAAAATTAATATGCCTTCTCTTTCAAAATAATAGAACTCCTCCCCTTCTAGAATTGTAAATGTTTCGAAATCACAGCCTTCATCCTCATTTCCACAACTTTGCACTAAAGACAGGATAAAAATTATTGAAAGTGCTTTAAGTAAAGAAATACTAATCCTCATATTTTCTATTGGCTTTTTCTTCTATTGTAAATGTAAAACATCGCAGCACACCCCATCAGGAACATTGGGATACTTAATATTTGCCCCATATTAAGCGCAATATTTTCTTCAAAAGCTTCCTGATTCATTTTGAAATATTCATCCACAAATCTCAAAGACCAAAGCAAAATATTGAACAATGCAAAATTAAATCCTTCTGGGACCTCATCTCTTTTATAATACCACACCAGAAACAGCACTAACATTATAAATAAGCAATAAGCTGCTTCATAAAGCTGAGCCGCGTGCCTCACTGTACCGACCCCGTAAATCTTCAAATAGTTGTGAGGTCCCTCACTTACAATTTCGTAATTCAATGGTTCGTCCAATGAGCCAAAGTCTATATGTTCTGTAACTTCCTGGTAAGTAAGCAGTCCTCTTTTAAGTCTTCCTTCTACGAATGTCCTGTTCTTAGGTGTGTCTGCATTGTAACCTCTTCGATATTTGATAACTGCAACAATGGGCGGATATCCCTCTTTTTCCTGTAATGATTTGTCTCCATCCTCAAAATAAACCTCCTCTACCTCACGTTTGTCATATTCCAACAATTCACGGGTCGCTTTCGCATAAATTATCCCGGTAGAAGAATTTGTTGCTATACCTTCCATTTCAGAGTTCATAAAATTTCCGGTTCTGATCAAAGCTCCGGTCAATGCTACAACAATCACCAACCTATCGAGCACCCAGAAGAAACTCTGACCTTTACGCTTTTCTTTTTTTATTTTAAATTGATAGGGAATAATAACAAAGTATTTGAGCTTGATATCATAATTGACATATATCCAAATGGCAAGAATGATACCGATGGCCCCTCCATGGCTGGCGAGCCCCCCTTCCCAAATTTTGAGAATTTCAACCGGATTGCTAAGATAAAATCCAGGATTATAAAAAAGACAATGGCCCAACCTTGCTCCCAGTATAGTTGCAATCACCATATGTGTTGTCAGCAATTCCACATCTTTTTTAGGTTTTCCATCCTTCTCATATAGCCAAAACATTATTTGCTGGCTAATCACGAAACCAAGAGCGAATAGAATGCCATACCAGACTACTGGTCTATCAGGGAACCCAATAAATTCTAGTGGTATTGTAAATGCTGTAGGTTCAGCACTCCAAATCAGATAGTTTAATACAAACATGGATTATATATTTCTCCAGAAGTAAGGTGTAAATAATATTAAAACTGTAAATAACTCTAATCTTCCCAGTAGCATTAAAAATGCAAGAATCCATTTTCCCGCAGCAGGAAGATGTGCAAAGTTATCAACTGGCCCCACAGTTCCAAGGCCCGGTCCTATATTTCCAAGACAAGTTGCAACAGAACCAACTGCAGTCATAAAATCAACGCCCAAAATTCCCATTATTACAGAACCGGCTGCAAAAATTGAAATATATATCATTATAAATGCCAGTATATTGAAAATAATATCACGATTGACCGCTTTACCATTAAATCTAACAGGAATAACAGCATTGGGATGTACCTGTCGTTTTAATTCCAGAAGGCTATTTTTAAATAATAAAAAATGACGCACTATTTTGACACCTCCGGCAGTGGATCCTGCTGAAGCCCCAACAAACATCATCACAAAAAACATGATGGTAATAAACGGAGACCATGTCGTATAATCATGAGTAACATACCCCGTAGTTGTTATTACCGAAACTACATGAAACAATGAATCTCTAATTGACTTCTCAAATTCATCATGTCCCAATCCAAAAATGGTCAGGCCTATCGCGACTGTTACTACCAGCGTAACTATGAAATAAGTTTTAAATTCTTCATTGCTAAATACCTTTTTGAAATTTCCGTGTAAACCAAAATAAGTCATCGTGAAGTTGGTTCCAGCCAGGAACATAAAGAAAATAATCACATACTGAATGAATGGAGAAGTGAAATGGGCAATACTTGCATTTTTTGTGGAAAAACCACCAGTTGCCATAGTTGTGAGTCCGTGGTTTATTGCATCATAAAATGTCATCCCTCCGGCCCATAGAAGAGCTGTTTCAATAAATGTAAGCCCTAAATAAATAAGCCAAAGTCTTTTAGCAGTTTCTTTTATTCTTGGTTGTAGTTTATCGGGAGAAATCCCAGGTGCCTCAGCAACAAAAAGCTGCATACCACCAATACCTAATATTGGTAATATTGCGACCGTAAGAACAATAATCCCCATACCGCCAATCCATTGCGTAAGGCTGCGCCACAGCAAAATTCCTCTGTGAACTGATTCAATATCTGTAAGGATAGTTGCTCCTGTGGTAGAGTATCCTGATAAAGTTTCAAAAAAAGCATCAGTGAAATTAGGAATAGAACCACTAATGACATAAGGTAAGGTTCCGAATAGAGAAATTACCAGCCAGCCCCCTGTTACGACTATGTAACCTTCACGCTTTCGTAATTGCTTATTTTGATTTTTACGGGTGGCCAAAAAAATCAAACCACCTATCAATACAGAAATACCACAAGAAACCGAAAGAGCAATAAAGTCACCTTCATAGTAGTACAAACTTACAGGTACACACAGAAGCATGAAAAGACCATTGAGCATTACCAGCAAACCCAGGATATGAAGAATAACTTTGAAATTGAAAGTCATGCTACTTAAAGAAATTCTCTACTAAGTGAATACATTCCGGTTTTGAAAGAACTACAACCCGATCCTTAGGTTCGAAAATAAAGTTCCCTCTTGCAGTAAACCCTTTATTATTTCTTATTACTCCTCCGATTATAGCCGTTTTAGGAAAGTTCAAATTTCGAAGTTCTTTATCTATTATCTTAGAGTTAGGTGATATCTCAAACTCAAGAATTTCAGCATCTACACCATGTACGCTGGTTAAATTCAAGACCTGTCCTTTACGGATATATCTGAAAATAAAATTCGCTGCAATGAGTTTTTTGTTGATAAGAGTATCGACACCAATACTTTGAGAAAGATGGATATAATCAATATTCTCAACTAAAGCTATTGTCTTTTTTACACCTGCATCTTTGGCTACTAAGGAAGTTATGATATTTGTCTCCGAATTACCTGTAACCGCAATAAATGCATCCATACTGCCCAAACCTTCCTCCTTAAGTAATTCCTGATTACGTCCATCCCCCTGTATGATCATAGTGTCTCCCAATTCATCTGCGAGCTGGAAGCATTTGTCCTTATCCTTTTCGATAAGTTTAATCTTATATTTCTTACTGAGTTGTTTAGCAGTATTAATTCCAACCTTACTACCACCAAGGATCATTATATTCTTAATATCAAATCGCTTCTTCCCC
>CAYTFO010000070.1:6555-16950 GCA_964437135.1 uncultured Roseivirgaceae bacterium
TCCCCGACAGATCCATCACTCGCTGAATACCCTCTGGCTGCGCGATAAAATAGGCATGATCGTTTAGCTTAAAGCGGTTTTCTCCATGTGGAATAATAGTATTATTTTCCCTCAGAACAGCTACAGTGGTAAAATTATGATCCGGATTTAAATATGCCGTTTCCGTCAATGTTTTTTCCAGTAATTCTGAATTTTCCTCTATGGAAATCCCGATAAGAGATAACATCCCTTTTTCAAACTCAAATGTATCGGTAAGTGCAGATTCCTTTAACAGTCTTTTAATTTCACGAGCTGCCAATGATTCTGGAGAAATAATCTCATCAATTCCTATGTCTTTAAAGTTGCATCGATCTCGCTGATGAAGGTATTCTATATTTGAAATTCGAGCTACAGTTTTTTTAGCACCCAATTTTTTACCGATCATGCAGGTTGTAATATTGCTCTCCTGATCAGAGGTTACAGCAATAAGAAGATCTGCTTTATCTATATGGGCTTCTTCGAGAATTGCGATGGAAGTAGAGCTTCCTCTTACCGTACTAACATCCAGATGGCTGGATGCATATTCAAGGACTTCCTGGTCCATATCAACCAGAACAATGTCCTGTTCCTCATTTGCGAGGAGTTTGGCCAAATGAAATCCAAGATCCCCAGCACCTGCAATGATTATTCTCATTACTTTATATGCACACCTGTTTGATTACAAATATAGGACAAGGTAATAGAAAACAGTTTAAATTAACATTAAACCGGAAATAAATGATATTGACCTGGAATTATGCGGTTTTTGCATTTTTATCATACTTCCCAAAATATACTTTAGCTTCCTTCATCACTTTTGGAGCGAGTAGAACAGCAGAAGTCACTGTAGGTATTGACATCAATCCATATGCAATATCTATAAAGCTTACTACGACTGTCAAAGTAGTTACAGATCCCACTACAATTAGAATCACATACCAGTAATTGAAATAGGATCCATATTTAGCTCCAATTAAAAATGAAAGGCACTTTTTTCCATAGTAAGAAAGACCAAATATGGTAGTAAATGCAAATATCAAAACACATATCGCGAGAATATAGGGCCCTACATAAGGAATACCTTCATCAAAGGCTTTCGCAGTAAGGCTTATCCCATTTGCATCAGAAGTTTTCCATACATCTGTAACTAGTATACTAAGACCAGTCATAGTACAAATGATTAACGTATCAATTGCCGGTCCCAGCATTGCAACCAGCCCTTCTCTGACTGGTTCTTTAGTTTTGGCTGCACCATGCATCATTGGAGCTGTTCCAATTCCGGCTTCATTTGAAAAAGCCGCTCTTTGTGTTCCAGTTATAATCAAAGCTCCCACGGCACCACCCATCGCTGCTTCAGCAGTAAATGCATCAGTAACTATCAGAGCCAAAGATGGCAGAACATCTGAAAAATTTGAGATAAGGATCAAAATCACACTCACAGAATACAATATCACCATTGATGGGACAAGCCTTGAAGCCCAGGTACCTATCCGGGTAATTCCACCAAATATTACAAGTGCTGTCAGTATCATCACAAATATTCCTAAACCCAGATCCATACCAAATGAGCTTTCTATACCATTTGGTGTAAGGATGATGTCCTGTGTTGCAGCTACTATCTGATTAGCCTGGAAAATGGGAGTAGCACCAAAAAAACCCGCAAAAGCAAAAAACACACCCAGCCATCTCCAGTTTTTACTTAACCCTTCGCGGATTACATACATTGGACCACCCTGTATATCTCCCAGTGAGTCTTTTCCTCTGTATTTTACGGCAAGTGTACACGTAAAAAACTTGGTCGCCATTCCAAAAAAAGCAGATACCCACATCCAGAATATTGCACCAGGTCCTCCGGTTGCTATGGCTACTGCAACTCCGGAAATATTACCCATTCCGATTGTGGCTGCCAAATGACCAGATAGAGCCTGAAAATGATTAATATCTCCAGGATCATTTGGATCGTCATACTTCCCCTGCAGAACATGGATGGCATGTTTAAAATATCTAAAAGGTAAAAACCTTGAATAAAACATAAAAAAAGCACCCCCTCCTAGCAGAACGATCAATAGGGGAGTTCCCCAGACAAATCCTGCACCATCAACTATAAATTGTTCAACTGCATTCATACACTAATTTTTTCTTAACTGTGGTTTTAGAAATTCCCAGACAGTATTTGCGACGATTTTGTGACCTTCAGGAGTAGGATGAATCCCGTCAGGTAAGTTTAGATTAGGATCTCCAGCAACTCCATTCAATAAAAAAGGGATTAAAAAAATCTCATTTTCCCTAGCAAGGTCTGGAAATATAGAACGAAATTCTTCAGTATAATCCTGACCTAAATTTGGAGGTACCATCATCCCGGCCAATAGAATGGTAACATTTGGATTTATTTCATTAACCCGGTCAATTATAAACTGAAGATTTTTTTTGGTTTCGTTAAGTGGAAGTCCTCTTAATCCGTCATTTGCTCCTAACTCCAAAATAAAAATATCGGGAACTGTTCTTAGTACCCAGTCAATTCTGTTTCTACCACTAGCTGTTGTTTCTCCACTTAAGCCAGCATTAATTACTTTGTATTTGTACTGAAGAGAATCAAGTCTTTTTTGAATTACAGCCGGAAATGCCTGATCAAGATCTAGTCCATATCCTGCAGTAAGGCTGTTGCCAAAAAACAAAATGATCTTTTCATCTGTCTTTGGTGTTTCGATAGTAAGACTATCTTTAGCCTGTGTCTGCTCTTTTTGATTTGATTTTTCATTGCTGGTACTGCAGGCACCAACCACTAGTAAAACAAGTATTGCATTTAAGATTTGTCGCATCCTTATTTGTCTGAAGTTTCGAATATAGTAAACAAGGAGCAAGGGAATCCGTTTTTAAGATGTAAAACACAATTTCATGTCGGAAATTCTAAAAGTAGAGCAACTTTCTAAGCAATATTCTTCGGGTAACAGCAGTATTACAGTACTTGAAAATATAAACTTTGAAGTAAAAGAAGGCCAGTCCATATCAATTGTAGGGCCATCAGGTAGTGGAAAAACAACATTGCTGGGTTTATGTGCCGGTCTTGATGGCGTAACTGAAGGTAAGATTTACCTCAACCAAATACTTTTGAATAAGCTGAATGAAGATGAATTAGCTGAAGTTAGAAACCAATATGTAGGTTTTGTCTTTCAAAATTTCCAGTTGATTCCTACCCTCACAGCCCTTGAGAATGTAATGGTTCCTTTGGAATTGAGAGGAATAAAAAATGCTGCAAAAAGTTCGGCTGAACTCCTGGAGAGAGTTGGGTTGGGTTCAAGATTGGATCACTATCCATCCCAATTGTCAGGAGGAGAGCAACAAAGAGTTGCAATTGCCAGGGCATTTTCCAACAATCCGAAAATAATGTTTGCTGATGAACCTACCGGAAATCTTGATGAAGAGACCGGGGAATCTGTTGAGTCACTTCTTTTTGAAATAAATAAAGAGAAAAAAACCACATTGGTAATTGTCACTCACGACCTTGAATTAGCTTCAAAAACAGATCAAATACTTCGATTAAAAGGTGGCAGGATCATAGATTATCAATCAAAAGAACTCTCGGCCTAAAAGTATTGAATTTTGGATAGAAAAATTACCGTCAGCAATCAAAGATATTCAAGATCATGGCCTTTGAAAATGGCCTGGAGAGACAGTCGTAAAAGCAGGAGTAAATTATTTCTGTTTATTGCTTCAATTTCTTTGGGTATTGCAGCCCTGGTTGGTATAACGTCCTTCCGGGAAAATTTGATGTCTGAAATAGATGATCAGGCGAAAAGTTTATTAGGAGCAGACGTCTCCGTAAGGGGCAATCAGGTACTTCCGGACAGTTTATTTTATAAATTTAGCTTTTTAAGTCAATCCGAGTCACGGGAAATATACTTTGCTTCTATGATTTATTTTCCAAGAACTGATGGTACAAGACTGGTACAGGTCAGAGGTCTTAAAGGAAAATACCCCTACTATGGAGAAATCGTAACCGAACCTGCAGATGCTGCCAAAAGATTCCAGGAAGATAAAGGAGCACTTGTTGATGAAAAATTACTCATTCAGTATAATGTGGAACTTGGTGATTCTGTACAGGTCGGAAAATTAAAATTCCCGGTAATTGGAAAGCTAAAACAGATACCCGGCCAAACGGATATTGGCTCTTCTGTCTCTCCCGTTGTTTATATTCCCTATGAAGGAATAGACAGTACCGGATTACTTCAAAAAGGTAGTCGAATAAATTATCTGACATATTTCCAGTTTCATCCGGATATTGATACTGCCAATGTGTTTTCGACCGCAAAAAATGCAACAGAGGAGGCAGGATATGATGTTGATACAATTGAAGACCGAAAACAGGAAACAGGTAGTGCATTCAGAGATTTGTCGGCATTTCTTGAACTGATTGCATTTGTTGCTCTCCTTTTAGGTTCACTGGGCGTTGCAAGCTCAATTTATGTTTACACAAAAAGTAAAATCCAGACAGTTGCTGTATTGAGATGTCTAGGGATGAAAGCCCGACAGGCAATAAGTATTTACCTGATACAGGTTGGGATATTTGGGTTTATTGGGGCTGCGATTGGTTGTGCGATTGGGGTGCTCATTCATTTGGGTTTACCTGTAGTAGTCCAGGACTTTATCCCTATAAAACTGAATCCAACTTTTTACTGGCCTGCAGTTGTTGCAGGACTATTGATTGGGATTTTAATTTCCGTGCTATTCGGATTACTTTCTCTGGTGAGCTTACGAAATATCAGCCCGCTTTCAGCTATTCGATTTGGTTTTGAAACAATCAGGCAAAAGATTGATCCGGCTGTAATAGGAGTTGGAGCCTCTATTTTGACACTATTATTTCTGGGAATGCTTTGGCAGCTCAGAGATCTGGTTGATGCACTGATATATACAGGAATCCTGATCGGTGCAATTCTGCTTCTTTATCTTCTGGGTAAAGGGTTGAGCTGGCTGACTAAAAGAATTATTCCGGCATCCCTTTCATTTGTATGGCGCCAGGGAATGTCTAATCTGTACCGTCCCAATAATCAGACCGTAGTTCTGGTTACAACTTTGGGTTTGAGCACTGCCTTTCTGGCCATGTTATTTTTCATGCAGGATTTATTAGTACAGCGGGTATCCATCGCGGGTTCTGATGAAAGGCCAAATACTATTTTATTTGATATTCAAACCGAACAAAAAGAAGAAATTCGAAAGCTAACGGAAAATTATGATTTACCGGTATTACAGGAAGTTCCGGTTGTGACCATGAGACTTAAAGAAATAAATGGGTACAATCGAGAAGAAGCTGATAAGGATACAACTGTAAATTATCGGGATTGGGCCTACAATCGTGAGTACCGGGTTACCTATCGTGATCATTTAATAGATTCTGAAACTTTGGAAGAAGGTGAATGGGTTGGAAAAGCAGGAAATCCACAGGATTCGATATTTATTTCGATAAGCACAGGATTTGCAGAAAACCTCGGTTTAAAAATAAAAGATAAGTTATTATTTAATGTTCAGGGAGCCTTGATTGAAACCTATGTGGGTAGTTTTAGAGATATCGACTGGAGAAGAGTGCAAACTAACTTTCTGGTATTATTTCCCGAGGGTGTATTGGAGCAGGCTCCGCAATTTCATGTTTTAATCACCAGAATCAATAGGAATGATGTTTCAGCCAGATATCAGCAGGCTGTGGTGAGACAATACCCAAATGTTTCAATAATTGACCTGGAATTGATCCTGAAAACACTAGAAGAAGTCCTGAGCAAAGTAGCATTTGTAATCCAGTTTATGGCTCTATTTAGCATTGGTACCGGCCTGATAGTTATGTTAAGTTCTATCGTGCTGAGTAAATTTCAGCGAATGAAAGAAAATGTATTGTTAAGAACCATTGGTGCTTCAAAATCTCAGCTTTGGAAGATCATAACGGCAGAATATTTCTTTCTGGGTGGTCTTGGGGCTTTGGCTGGACTTTTACTCGCGATCGTTTTTACAACTTTACTGGGATTATTTGTTTTTGAGTTTACATTCATACCCAATTCATTTCATTTAATCACCATTTTCCTGGCGGTTGTGGGTACAAGTATCTTTATAGGATTATTAAATAGCAGAAGTATTATTAATAAGTCTCCTCTGGAAGTATTAAGAAGTGAAGCCTAAGACTAAAACTGTAGTTTTATGAGATTTTAGCTCCCGAGAATTTCCTGTCTTTGTTTTTCTCTTGAATACTTGATGATTTCGAGATATTCCTGATATCCTTTGTCGGTCATGTAAGGAATAAGACTACTCCAAAGGATGTCAAGTTCAGAGATTTTTTCTCTGGTAATTCCTTTAACCACCAATTGCTGAGCGGTCCAGAAAACACTCACCATCCAGATTGTTCTTATGTAGTGGTTGTAATTAATACCATTTTCTTCAGCTCTTAAGCGGTTTGTTTTGATGTAGTATTGAATCAAAGCACGGGCATCTTTGAACCTGCGTATGGTGATACGCTTAAAATCTTTGGTTATCTCCGGAAAAGTCTTGAAAATGTACTGCAGGTTGTTGTAGTAAAAATAGTACTTATCCTGAATTTCACTGTAATTACTAAAAATTTGCTCAAAATGATAAAGTGTGATGTATCCCTTTGGTACGATATCAATTGCGGAGTCCTCCAGCATTTGTTGTTGTATAGCAGCGAGAAGATCTGTTTTTCTGGTAAAATGATAAGTGAAATTACCCGGACTGATCCCAAGAGAATCTGAAATATCCTTTATGCTCACTTCATGGAAGCCTCTTTCGTTAAATAATTCAATAGCACGATTTATGAGTTCCTGCTTTTTTGCATCCATATCGCGGTAAAACTAACCAATCTAAAACTGATAAACCATACAGTTTGCATGCATACCCGCTCCGACTGAAGCCATCACAACTTTTTGATCTTTTTGAAATTTAAATTCATCCATCTTATCCCTAAGGATTAAGTCCAGTAAAGTTGGAATTGTAGCAACAGAAGTATTACCCAGTTTATTAAGGGTAAGTGGTGTTTTATCTTTTATGCAACCTCCACCATTCATTTCTGAAAGACCAGCACCAATAGCGTCCAGCATTTTGCCATTGGCCTGATGAAAAATGAAAGTTGAAATATCCTTAATGTTGATACTTAATGAATTCATACATTCAGTAATGAGTTGTGGCAGTCTGTTCACAGCATATTTGAAAACACTTCTGCCCGTCATTCTGACATACAATTGATCTCCTTCACCATTCCTCGGCTTATCCATTTTCAGGAAGTCAATTTCATCGATACAATCCGAATATCCAGAATAACCTAGAATGCCTCTCTTCTCATCTGATTCTTCGGCTTTAATCACAGCAGCACCTGCTCCATCGCCGAAAAGCATCGCATCTATATCATTAGGATCGACTACTCTAGAGAGAGATTCAACACCTATAACCAATACTGATCTGGCCGTTTTATTTTGAATATATTGATGGGCCTGGTACAAAGCAAGTAACCATCCCGGACATCCAAATAATACATCAAACGCAAAGCAGCTTGAGTTCTTAATGCCCAGAGCATTCTTTACTTTGGCTGCAAGGTTAGGTATCATATGTCCCTGAACTTCGTTATTTTGAACGTCCCCAAAATTATGTGCGACTATTATTCCGCCAAGGTCTTCTTTTGCTACAGAAGAATTCTCTAACGCTGCTTCAGCAGCTTTTGATGCCATTTCTGCAGTATTTAGCCTGGGTTCATATCTTCTCTCCTCTATTTGAGTTATTTCTTCCAGCTTCTGAATGATCTCAGCATTTCCTTTTTGAATCTTCTTTCCAGATGTATCTAAAAATTCATGATTTAAAAAGTATTTATTGTCAATCTTATCCGTTGGCAGGTAAGAGCCTGTTGATTCTATTATAGTATTGATATACATACGGTCAAATTTAGTATAGAGATACTAATTTAAAAACTAATTAAAAATATATAACCTAAAACTATAGAAATTAAATTTTTCCTTGATTAATCGAGAATTTTCTGAATCTTACATATTTTAGGAAAATGGCACTATTTATGTAGTTTAGCCAACTAAATTTTTAGCCATGAGACAATCCTATTTATATCTTTTGATCGTTTTTATAACTTTTGGATGTGCTACAGGAAAAAAGGCTTTTGAAAAAGGTGACTATGATAAAGCGGTTTACCAGGCAGTGAATCGTTTAAAGTCGAATTCCGACAGTAAAAAAGCACTTGCAACACTAGAGAAAGCCTACAATCTGGCAGTGAATACTCACTTAGAAAATATTAAAAGATATGAAGTAAGTCTTGATCCACTAAAAAACGAGTGGATAGTACAGGAATACAATTCAATCAATTCATTATACGATGCCATAAGGGGTTGTCCTGCATGTTCAAGGGAGATTTCTAAGCCGGTATATTTTACGAAAAAGCTGAATGATGCTAAAATGAATGCAGCAGAAGTGAGGTATACTATGGGATTAGAGGCTATGAAAAATAAGGAAAAGCGAAATCAGGCAATTGAAGCGCACCGAAACTTTCAGAAAGCAAATGATTATGTACGAGGGTATGAGGATGTTGAGAATCTTATTGAAGAGGCATTATATTTCGCCACTTTGAGGGTTGTGATAGAAGAAATTCCTTCTCCAGCTCAAATTTACGATCTCAATCAGGAGTTTTTTTATAATAAGGTTAGTGAATATTTACATAGAAATAATATCAATCAGTATGTGAGGTTTTACACACCGGATGAGGCCCGATCTTATAAAAATGACCGGGTAGATCATGTAATAAACATGCGATTTATTAGATTCAATTTAGGCAATATGGTTTCGAACACCTATGTGGAAGAAGTAAGTAGAGATAGTGTGGTCATTGCAACGAAAGATGGCGAGGATATCTATGGAACTGTAAAGGCAAAACTTAAAATAAACGAAAGATCAATATTAGGTTCAGGAGAATTGGATTTTAAAATTCGGGATATCAATACCAATAAAGTTATTTCACAGGAAAGGTTTCCAAGTGAGTATCGATGGACGATCCGATGGGCTACTTACAATGGAGATGAGAGAGCATTGAGTGATGAGCAAAAAGACCTGGTCAATACGGTAGAGGTCAGTGCACCCGGACCGCAGCGAATGTTTGAAGAATTTGCAGCTCCAATTTATGATCAACTCATTTCCAAACTTGAGAACTACTATCGGAATTATTGAGAAAGTAGCTTATCAGCGATTTCTTTAACGATTTTGGCTGCTGTCATGGCTGTTATCCCATTGATGTCTCTGTCCGGATTAAACTCAACCAGGTCAGCTCCTACAAGAGGTGCATTAATTGATTGTATGAGTGAAATAGCTTCTCGAGTTGACATCCCTCCTGGTTCATAATGAGATATCCCTGGAGCAAACGCCGGATCCAGGACATCCATATCAAACGTAATATAGGTAGGATCCTCCAACTTAAATAAATCAGACGGAATTTGATCTTTCATTTGGAAATGGACGACCCCAAATTTTTCAGCCTGTTCTTTTTGATGTTGAGTTATGGTTCTAAGTCCGACCTGAATAAGCTTACCCACCTTGCCAGTTTCCATTAGTCTTGCAAATGGACATGCATGAGAGTATTTATTATTGTCAAGTGCGTCATATAGATCACCATGTGCGTCAAAATGGATGATATTCAATCCGGGATATTTTTCCAGCACTTTAGAAATGACCGGATAGGATATCGAATGATCTCCGCCCAGGGAAAACGGAATAGCTTCCTTTTTTAGGATTTCACCAATTGGATTGCCAAGCTGGAGATATTCCAGACTGGGATAGCTTCCTACCCATGCAAAACTTTCATTTTCACTAAGATCAAGTAGATTTTCAGTAAAAAAATTCGCTGAATCAGACTCAAGAGCCTGTAAAATAATCTCCGGAGCTTTAGCAGGACCCCTCATGAAAGATGAATTCGCATCATAAGGAATTCCAAGGAGTGCAACTGAGTTTTTTTGAATTTGTTGAATCGTAGATCTGCAAATAGACATATTGTAAAGGTATATTCAATAAAGATATATCAATCTATAGTCAAGATTAAGTTGATTTCAGATCAACATGAATAGCAAATTGTTATATAGCATGTATAGATAAATGGAGCTAAGTAAATACAGCTGTTAATTATAAAACCATCCGAATTTATAATATTCAATTTCAACTATTCAGCCATCATTTCAAATCTACAATAAGAAATTCAGGCATAAACAGAAATACCTTAAACTAGAATTGAACTTATTGATATTTAGTATTTGACTTTAAAAATTTACTTGATAGATCTAAGGGCTGTTATAAGCTACAATTCCTAACTACGATATTGACACTTAGAATCATTCATTTACCACA
>CAYTFO010000071.1:0-956 GCA_964437135.1 uncultured Roseivirgaceae bacterium
GTCACTTTAAACAGTGTGCTGCCCTTACTTTAAATCCTTTTCTCGGACACTAGTGGATTATTATTCTAAATAATTATATATTTAGTTGATTATATTCTTAGATTTCATTTTTATGTAGAAGCTTTTAGAAAAAATTTCCATGGATGCAGTTGACCGTCAAATACTTCAATTACTTCAGAAGGATTCAAACCTCACTCATAAACAAGTTGCAGGCTTATTAGATCTTTCTGTGACGCCTGTTTATGAAAGAATAAAAAGACTAGAAAGAACCGGGGTTATTGAAAAGTATGTTGCTTTGGTAAACCCGGAGAAAATAAACAAAACCCTGGTGGCATACACTAACATCTCACTCAAAGAACATTCAATTAAATATCTCAAACAATTTGAAGCTGAAATTCAAACTGTGAAAGAAGTCACTGAATGTTATCACATTGCCGGACAGTTTGATTATATGTTGAAGATAATCATCTCAGACATGCAGGAATATCAACAAGTGGTTATGGAAAAACTAGCTAAAATGGATAATATCGCTAATGTCCAAAGCTCTTTTGTGATGACCGAAGTTAAAAAATCAACTGAATTACCTATTGATTAATAATTTTCCGTCAATTCCTATACACCTATTCTTCAGAGATATTCCAGATCCTATCATAGCCCATTGCTATCTCCTTTTCTCTCATTTTACGGATTCCATCCTCCAGCATCATTTTGATTTGATCAAAGCTACAGGCCTGTAACAATGCTTCTTTACTGCTCTTTACAGCTTCTGAGTTGAAGGGCTCGCCTGTATACCTGATAACAGTGCCATTTATGTAGGTTCCCTGCTTATCATTTCGATCCTCATCCCTACCCGTAATCGAAAATGTGAAAATCGGAATCAATACGACATTTCTATCTTCATTTCCTGAAACACTCAATGTTAGATTCATTGATAGTAAACCATCTATATCACCAGC
>CAYTFO010000071.1:966-11523 GCA_964437135.1 uncultured Roseivirgaceae bacterium
CCAGCTTTCTTCATCATATTCACGGTAGGATTGTCTGCGGTCTGATTACTGGAAGCATTAGCGAAAATTTCACTAAACGTATTGGGTTTAGTTCTTAGTGTATTCTTATATGACATCCTGACTTTAGATTTGGTATTTTCATCATCAGTGCCAAAGTATTGCTGGTATTCAGGTACTGAAGTAAGATCTTCTACTGGTATAAAGTCTATACCATACTCAGCATCTAAGAACCCCGTTACATCTCTATAAATACTTTCCATTACAAACTCCCAATAATCATCAGGAACCTGTGGAAACTCGTAAGTCGTGGTGGTTGTTGTAGTTGTCGTATAAGTAATACCTCCAACAGAATATGAAGAGGAACTTTGTGATGTTTCCTGACTGAATGTATTTGCTGATACTGTAAAACTAACAAGTCCAAATTTTGACCCTTTTGAAAAAGGGATTCCGGTGTTTGCATTAGGCTTATAAAAATCGTATCGATCTATTTTATCCCTTGATTTATATCTAACATTCAGACTGGTAAGAAGCCCTTCTTCCTGTTTGCCTTTTACAATTACCGGAAATGTAGAAAAAGACCGAACAATAATATCGGATGCGGCTAAATTTCCCGGGTATTGATTGTCTCCGTAATCCTTTTTATTAATGATTTGTTCTCTTTCAAGAATTAACCAGTTTTCTCCTTTATTAAATTGACCCACATTAAGATCTCCGGATATTTCAGGGTTAGCTAATGATTCTTTAGGTATTGTTACTGATTTTAGACCTGATGATTCCGATTTAAAATCCGCAAAATGATTCAATGCCCTTACTCCGGTGACATCAGTAATTAATGAAAGTCTAATATTAGTTCCTTCAGCACCTTCCGGATTATAGTACTCTAGTTTTATATCTTCAGACAAATCCAGAATTGGTAAGGACTCCTCTCCATTTACTGATACTATTTCAATTTCAGGAATAGTTTTTAAATAAAACTCTGCTTCATCCCCATTATCAGCCTGAATATTTATCCTAACAGGTGAATATGGCTTGAAAGGAAAAACAGCAACGTAAGAACCTAATCCTACATATTGCATGGGTTCCCCATCTGCACTAATTGTACCTTCCAGTTCATACATACCAATTCCTTCATTTTTCATGAAAGAAACTGAGACTACATAATCCCCTTCCCTGGTACCCTCAGGCATCATTTTAGTTTCAGAAGTCTTTATATCAACCGGATAGATACCGTTTAGATAATTGATCATCAGGGATACATCTGATAGATTATCCGTTTTTCCAGTCATCAGATTACCTGTAATATTTCCCAGTCTCTCCCCAAAACTTAGCTTACCGTTTTTCTTAGCTTTGGTGTTTTGTTCTTCTTTGTCCTTATTTAAACTCTTTAGTTTTCCTTTTAACTGGGCATCTGCATTAAGCCCAAGAAATATTGATACAATACAAAGTAGAAGTACCCTGAAAAGTGACATATCTTTTTTTATAACGAAGATACGTTTGGGATATACTATCTGCTATCAGTGAAAGAGGGTATTTTATATTGTGGAAATCGTGTAAATCAGTCAATAACTGACTGCGAAACCGGTTCTATTATCTCCCGGACTCGGTAGGTTTTTTTGTTTTGGGATTCGAAGTATGTCCTGACAATAAGCTCAGCAACTATCCCAATTGTTATCAATTGAACTCCTCCAAGTAGTAGTGTAATACCTAAAATCAATAAAGGTCGTCCCCAGATATCCTCACCCATGATCTTAAGTACGAGTAAGTATAAGTTGATCGCAAATCCTACCATAAAAGTGAAAATACCTGCTATCCCAAATAAATGCATCGGCCTTTGAAGGTATTTTTGAAAGAAAACCATCAACATCAAATCACTTATAACTTTGAAAGTCCTCCCAAGACCATATTTCGACTTACCATATTTTCTACTATGATGTCGAACAGGCATCTCAGATAGCTTTGCTCCCTGGACCTGTGCCAGAACTGGAATAAAACGGTGCAATTCACCATATAAACCAAGATTCTTTGCAATATCCTTTTTAAAAACTTTTAAGGTACATCCGTAGTCATGAAGATATACCCCTGTTAATTTTCTTATCATGGCATTTGCCATTTTGCTCGGAATCTTTCTCAGCAGCATTCCATCCTTTCTCTTAGCTCTGATACCCGCCACAACATCCAGTTCCTCATCTTCAAGCATTTGAATCATTTGTGGAATATCAGCTGGATCATTCTGCAGATCACCATCCAAAGTGATTATATAGTCTCCCTCTGCAGCATCTATTCCAGCTCCCATTGCAGTAGTCTGACCGTAGTTTTTATTTAGGACAACAGTTTTCGTAAACTCATTGCCGTATTTACGAATATTTGGAACTGTATTATCTGTAGATCCATCATCCACCAGAATAATTTCATATGAAAAGCCTCCAACCGCATTTTCGATACTTTCTATTAATGGTTGAATGCTCTCTTCCTCATTCATAACCGGTATAACAAGCGATATGGATCTGGTCATTTTATTGAACTATCTCTAACAATTCTACTTCAAATATAAGGTTTTCATTTCCATCAATTTCCGGAGGATTACCCTGTATCCCGTATCCATAACCAGATGGCACATACATGATAATTTTGCCTCCTTCCTGAATCAATGGCAATCCTATTCGCCAGGCAATAATAAGGGTAGACAGCAAAAACTCACTTGCATCCCCTTCATCAAAATTCTTGGATGCTCCCATCACCCTTCCTTCATAGTTAACAAGAATTCTGTCTGATATTTTGGGCTTTTCTCCAGTTCCCTGCTCCTCAATGACATATCTTAATCCAGTATTCGGCTCTATTTGTGCATTTATATTTCTTTCTTCAAGATATTCATCTATCAAAGCCTGGTCAATTTCCAGTTGTTCCTGAGGATCTCTAATGATGAGATCGTCATCATCACCGCAGTTGATGAATAATGCCGTAAACAACACCAAAACAATTAGTTTACTTTTCATAATTAAATTGAAATTTCAAATATTTTATCTTCTCTCCTTTTTCTGACCACAATTTCTCGTATTTGGTCTTTATTCCAAAATGTTCTTCATACATATCTGAATCATAAAGATCAAATGTATATTCAAGATTCTTGACATCCAGCTTTTTATCCTCAATTAATGCAAGAGTGTATTCAAATAACCCGGAATTATCTGTTTTGAAATGAAACCAGCCATCTTTCTTCAAAACATTGCGATACATTTCCATGTATGCCGGAAAAGTCAGCCTCCTTTTCTCATCTCTTGCTTTTGGTCGCGGATCAGGAAAAGTCAGCCAGATTTTATCTACTTCATCAACCTCAAAAAACTTTTCTAAATATTGTATTTGAGTTCTAAGAAAAGCAACGTTTTCAAGACCATTTTCAATAGCATAACTGCTGCCTACCCAAATACGATCTCCTTTAATATCTATTCCGATAAAATTATGATCTCTCATCAATTCAGCCAGACCAACCGTATATTCACCTTTACCACACCCCAACTCTATTGTCACCGGATTATTATTTTTAAAAACAACTTTCCTCCAGTTTCCCTTTATAGTTTCATGAATTTCTTTACCAGGCTCTACCACATTATCTCTCTCAGCATTTTCGGCAAACCTGCTTAACTTATTTGTTCTACTCACAACCCATTTATTTCTGCAACCACAAAATTACTACCCGTAATTAAAATCAGATCATTTTTAGAAGCATCTTTCTTAGCCTGTTCTAAAGCAATATTAACATTTGGGTAATCCTTCATTTTCAATTGCAGGTTTTTTCCAATGGAAATCAACTCATCCAATGGCATCTTTCTGGGTACTGAAGTTTCTACAAAGTAAAAACTTGTTTCCGGGAAGAGTTTGAGAATTGACCTTACATCTTTATCAGAAACTGTGCTATATATAACCAATAATTTTGAGTAGGATTCCTCTTCAATTTGTTTTAGCAATGTAGAGATTCCATCGACATTATGACTTACATCTGCTATGATTTTGGGGTTATTTTGTAAAACCTGATATCTGCCTTTTATTCCTGTACGTGAAACAACTGAACCCAAACCTGATTCTATTGCTTCCCTGTTGATCTTCCAGCCTTTTTGTTTTAGAACTTCTATCGTTTTGAGAATACCGGGCAGGTTTTTAATGAAATAATTAGCTTTTATATCAGGTCTGATTTCTGCATATAGGCTGCCCTGATATTTTATTTCAATTCGTTCCCCTTTCTTCTCAGCTGCAAACAAGTCTTCTGCGAAAAAAATTGTGGCTGCTTCAAGATCAGCTTTAGCAATAAATACATTTTTGATTTCTTCCTGTTTTTCACTTATGGCTATTGGAACATTCTTTTTGATAATTCCGGCCTTTTCAGAGGCAATCTTTTCAAGTGTATCGCCAAGAATATCCATATGATCAAAGCCTATTTTAGTGATCAGAGAAACTTCCGGAACAATAACATTAGTAGAATCTAACCTGCCACCTAAACCAGTCTCTATAACTGCAATATCCACTTCTTCATCTGCAAAAAATTGAAATGCCATAGCCACCGTAACTTCAAAAAAAGAGGGTTGTATCTCCTCTATTTTAGTTTTTATTTTCTCTACAAAATCAACTACATATTTTTTATTGATTTCCTTACCATTGATTCGAATTCTCTCTGTAAAATCCTTCAAATGAGGCGAAGTATACAATCCCGTTTTATACCCTGCAGCAATGAGTATTGAAGCAATTCCATGAGCAGAACTCCCTTTTCCGTTGGTTCCTGCTATGTGAACTGATTTAAACTTTTTATGTGGGTTTTCAAGAGCCTCAAGTAACCTTATTGTATTTGTGAGATCTACTTTATACGCCCTTTTACCAACTCTTTGAAACATTGGCAACCTATCATAAAGATAGGTCAGACATTCATCATAAGTCATTTGGATTTAATAATAAAAGTAATGGTTCCGGTTGAAAAAGGTGCAGGATTATAATCTGAAGTTCTACTAAATGTCAATCCCTCTATTGAATTACGATATATTTTTTCTACGGATGGGGTAACTGTACTTGTCACTACGTTTATCTCAACAATATAGCCATATGAGTCAATTTTAATTTGATAGACTATTTTTCCTGTTTCGCTGGATTTATCATTCGGATTAGGCTTCGTATCCCATGCCCATCCTGTCATTTCCAGGCTGGCACCATCCAGATCTCCACTCCCTTTTTTTCCATATAGCGCTCTCTCGTCAATTTTGCTTTCAGGATCACCCTGTTCACCTTCTCCTTTTCCGTCCCCCTTTGAATCCTTTTTCTGTGTATCAGTTTCAGTAGCTTCCTCTTTCTTCTGTTCTTTATTATCCTCAGTTTGTGTTTCCTCCGTTGTTTCTTTCTTCGGAGTTTTTTCAGGAACTTTTTCAGGTTCTTTTTCTTTTACCTCCTCTACAACTTCCTCTTCAACAACGTCCGGACTATCCTCCTGAGGAGCTTCAATTTGCTCTAGCCTTTCCTCTGGGACTTCCTCAACTATTTCTTCAGGAGATTCCTCCGCTTCTATTTCTTCTGATTGAGATTCATCCACAGGCTCAGACTCTTCAGACTGATTGTTTTCAGCTTGAGCAGGAGCTGCTGATTCGACCAATCCGAAACTCAATTCCACACCATACTCCGGAATAGGCGGGTCTGGTGGAACCCATGCGAGAATGAAATAAGCTGCTAACACCATTACTATTTGAATAAAAATGGTGATAGCCCAGCTTTTCTTTTTATATCTTTCCTCGTCGCTCAATTTTTAATCAGGTTTTGTAGCGATAGAAACTTTTGCCTCCAGACTTGTAGCAATAGAGGCTACATTCACCAAATGCTCAACTGGAACTGATTTATCACAGTGAAGCACAACGACTCCTTCTTTTTCTCCAAAGGAGTTACGCA
This sequence comes from uncultured Roseivirgaceae bacterium, assembly GCA_964437135.1. GTDB lineage: Bacteria > Bacteroidota > Bacteroidia > Cytophagales > Cyclobacteriaceae > CAYTFO01. The sequence continues at coordinate 6,883 of CAYTFO010000071.1, forward strand.
ATTCACCTTCCAACTGCCCTTTTGTAATTTCTTTGTCATCTACAAAATATTTTAAATCCTCGGTGATGGTAACGCTTACCTTTTGGATGACAATATTTGATGATTTTGAAGATGGCAGATTGACGGGTAGCCCTGAAGGTGTAATAAAACTCGCTGTCAGCATAAAAAATATTAACAATAAGAATATCACATCAGTCATTGATGACATACTGAAAGCGGCTTCAACTTTATGTTTTGATTTTAAGTTCATTTCTGAGGTTCCTGAAGTAGGTCAATGAAATCAATGCTATTGTACTCCATCGAATGAACGACTTTTTGTACTCGTGATACAAGATAGTTATAACCTAAATACGCAATAATTCCGACGAAAAGGCCAAAAGCAGTTGTAATCATTGCTTCATAAATTCCACTAGAAAGTAGTTTAGGACTAACAGCCCCTTCCTCCTGAGCAATAGCAATAAATGCCTGAATCATACCGGTAACTGTCCCTAAAAATCCAATCATAGGTGCAGCACCAGAAATAGTAGCTAATGAACTTAGGTTCTTTTCCAGTCTATAGATTTCAATTTTTCCTATGTTTTCAATTGAAACCTCAATATTCTTTAAAGAGGAGCCTATTCTGGATATTCCCTTTTCTATCATTCTTCCGACAGGTGTATCTGTCTGAATACATTTCATCTTAGCTTCATCAATACGTCCATCAGAAACCAATTGACGAATTTCATCTTTGAAATTTTGAGGGGTTTGAGCAGATTTTCTTATGACCATTAGTCTTTCAATGAAAATATAAATCGTAAAAATCCATAAAAGCAAAAGAGGAATCATCATGTATCCCCCCTTCAACAGCAAATCAATTAGTCTAACTGATTCTTCAGTTTCTGTAGCTATTTGTATTAACATGTTTATGAAGTATTCTATTTAGTCAAAACTAAATTACGTATAAAAAACGAACTGCACACATAATCATTGTTATGTGTGCAGTCCAGATTAAAATTATTATATCAGTTTAGTATTTCAGTGCCCAAATATCTGTTCCAAATTCACCCTGATATGCAGATATATTTTGTTTTGCACCTTCATAGGTACCAAATTCTGCTATAGCTACTCTGTAAAACTTACCTTCACCTACAGGAGCAAGAATAAATGGAGATTTGCCTTGTTCAGCTAAAGAGTTTGCAAAATCACCAGCCAGATCCACATCAATAAAACTATTCACAATTATATATGCTTTACCAGTTTTACCTTCCAGTTTATTAACAGCTCCAGCTGCTACCTGAGTTGGCTGTGCTGCTGGTTTTTGAGCTGGCTTCTGTACAGGTTGCTTAGGCTCAGCTTTAGTTTCAGGCTCTGTTTTTGCCGGAGTTTCTTTTGGCTTCTCAACAGGCTTTTTAACAGGCTGTTCCTTTTTAGCTTCTTCTTTTGCTGCCATAGCTTCTTTTTCGGTCTGCCCACCCAATGTGAAATAAAGCACAAAGGCTACTACTGTAATTACAATAGTACCAATTACAACTATTCGGGTAAATTTACCTTTAGATTCAGTTATCTCTTCTTTTTTGAACTCATTTACCTGTTCAAATTTCGTAGCAGGCTGACTAGCTTCAGGAGTAGATTCCTCCTCAATACCCAATGATTCAAGTGAATCTTCATCACTATCACCGAATAATTCAGAATCATCTATCTCAGCTTCATCCTCAATATCTGAAGAGAAGTCATCATCACCCATTTCATCAAGTTCAGATTGGAGATCTTCATCCGAAATATCAAAATCATCATCACCTTCAAAATCAAGGTCATCAACATCAATATCTCCGAAATCATCATCAGAATCATCCGAGAGCTCTTCTTCTTCCATATCATCCGGCATTTCAAGGTCATCATCTTCGAGACTATCTTCAATATCGCTTGAAACTTCTTCAGGTTGCTCTTCTGTAGATTCCTCAGTTTCTTCATCGAGAGAACCTAAATCTTCATCCAGATCAAGATCTTCATCCATATCAAGATCATCTTCTGAAAAATCATCATCAAATTCAGCATCTAACTCACTGTCAATATCAGTGTCATCTTCCAGGTCATCCATATCCAAATCAGGAAGTCCGAAATCCTCATCATCATCGAATTTGTCTTCTTCTGGGTCCTGGTCTTGATTTTTTTCGTCAGCCATAATAAAAATTTAACGATTCCAATTTAACAAATCTTTATTTAACACAAAACAAAGCGTGATATTTTGCATTAAAAGCTAAAACTCAATCCAGCTTGTAAACTAATAGGTCTCACTGGATAATTTTGGAATCTCACGTTTTCACGATTTAATAAGTTTCCAAAGGCTAAAAATACGGTTAGTTGGTCATTTAAAAAATAACTTACCGAAAAACTTAAATCAAAAATTGAAGGAATATTTATAACTTCTTGATTATCAATATTATATGATTTTATTCCTAAGAGTAAAGCTAACTGATAATCAAGCTGGAATTTATTGAAAAACTGGTATTTTCCTAGAATTCCACTTTCGAATAAAGGAAGGTGAAGCACGTTTTCAATGAAACCTTGTTGGTCATATGCATGGTACTTTGCGAAAAAATTTAATTGAGAATTTTGATTGAATTTGTATTTCAGGTCACCTCCTAAGGTAAATTGAGTAATATTATCTTCAAATCCTGCACTACTCAACAATATGAATCTGGACGGATCCTGAATTGAATTATTGTATTGAATCAATTGTTCCCAAACAGTAAATTCGACAAATCCAGTAAATGATAAGCCGTTCAAAATCTGTCCCTGAATACCTCCCCTTGCAGAAAATGGAGCAAATGAACTTGCAGGTCGTAATGAGTCGGATAAAAATAGGTTTTCTGATGTCAATTCATATAAAGTATTTCTAACATATCTGGGTTGTACTCCGGCAAATATTTCAAAATCATCAATTGTCAGGCTACCTTTAGCGAAAGGCAAAATATAAAAGCTATTTAGAAAAGGATCATTGCCGAATGATTGAAATGCCAGGCCTCCTTCAACTTCAAAAATTTCACCCCTGTAATTAACTCCTGGTCGTAAATCGAGAAAGAACCTGGATAAACCTTCACCGGATTTATAAAGTGCATTCTCAACATTTCCATCTAAATCAAAACCAAATTGTCTATTTTGATTTCTGAAGTTAAAATCCACATCTAAACCAAACAAATTCTCAGAATTAAACCTTTCGTTTTCATTCATCGAAGTGAATTTAGCATAGGGATATATTTTATAGGAAACACTGGACTGGTTGTTGCCCTGTAAAACAACATCCAAATTTATTTTATTTACTCCAACTCTATCTCTTAGATAAACAGGATCATCAAGAGCTAATAAAGAGTCCGGTAATCCATAATATCTAAATCCATCTTTCTTGTACCCTATCTGAGCTATCAATTCAGAATTCCCCAAATTTTGATTTGCTGATAGATTAATACTTGTAGTAGATATTCCACTTTCATCCTGTCTTACTGCTCCCCTGTTATAGCTGTCATGCTTGACTGTAGCACCAAATGAAAGATCATTATTCAAACCTTTTGCAACATCATAGTACAGATAAGGTGATATCAATGTACCAAATGAAGCAATAAGTAAATGGTCATAAGTATCTTTCTGAATTTTTCGAAGTTTATAACTATCAATTGGAATTGGCTGGAATGGGGATAATGTTACAGAAGGTTCGGATATTGAAAAATCGAAATCAAATTCATTTTGCTTTTCATCAAATGATAATGGATAAAATATCCTCTTTTTTTGGGGTAATGAAATTTTAGTATCCTTCTCAATTACAAGTTCAGCATCTTCAATATTCCCCTGCCCAACTAATTCTAAAGCTGGTAAAAACACTAAGAAAAATAACGGATAGATCTTTTTCATTGAGTTGTATCTGCTTTAATGTTGACCTCTTTATACTCCAATTGCTCTATTTCCCTGAGTTTTTCCTTAGCTCTATTTATTAATTCCTGATTGTCACTTTTTTCAAGTATTGAATTGGCAGTAGCTTTTGCCTGTAGAAGTTCATCTAGTTTTATATAGTTATCAATAAGTAAAATATAGACTTTATCTGTCCATTGATGATAAGCAGCAAAATCTGTGATTAGCCTCAATAAAGATTCTATTGATCCCCGATATTTTGAGTCATTATATTGTATTTGTGCAAACAAATAGAGCGCTTCTGCTGCTGCCTGCCCCTGCCCTTCATTGATGATCCTTATTAAATAATCACCTGCCTTTTGATATTCTTTTTTATTGAAGTATGACCTGGCAAAAATCATGTTGGTCAAATTTTCAGAGCCTACAGGTTTCCAACCAGCTTTCTCAATTTTATCTGCATATACGATTGCATTATCAAAGTCGTTTGCACTTAAGTATGCCTGAGCCAAACCTTTCATAGCATTATAAATGTCCCTGTTAGATTTGGCAATACCCAGTAAATATTCGTATGTAGTAATCGCTTTCTGGTACAGTCCCGCATTTAACTCTGCAATACCTTTTTTATCCAGGGATCTCATTTGAAAGTTATTGGGTGAATTTGTGATTTTACTAAAGCTTTCAGCTGCCTTATTCCAATTTTCAAGTCTATAATAACTATCCGCCAGAAAATAAATAGCCTCATTTTTTAAATCATTTTCC
>CAYTFO010000071.1:11533-16507 GCA_964437135.1 uncultured Roseivirgaceae bacterium
CCTGTCAAAATCAACTGATTCCAATTTGATTTTATTGCCATTGTTTTCTTTGATCCTTGCAATGATCTCATCAAAGTTCTTAACCTCAACTCCCTTAGCTATCAGGTTTTGTAATGCCAACAATGCATTCTCAATCGTTTCATGAGAATTATAATTAGTGGTTATATACAGAAAATCATTTTTTCCTTTTTCATTCTGGTTAATGTTCACATAAGAAAGTCCTCTTTCCAGATATGCGTAAGGCACTAGAGAAGATTGAGGGAATTTAATTATGAAACTATCAAATGCAGATATTGCTTTTTGAAATTGCTCTGTCTCAAAATACAATTTACCCAACTGATAGGAAGAACTTGCTGCATATTCTGAACGGTTATATTGATCTATTACTGCTTTAAAGTTAGAAACTGCAACATCATTCCTTCCTTCCAGATAATTGATTATTCCTAATTGGTAAAATGCATAGGGGGCAACACTTGTCTTCTTAAGAGAATTGTATGCAGCGATGGCTTTGGGCATATCTTTCTGTACATAATATATATCTGCTAATCTTGCTAAAGCATCAGATTGTCTTGGGTCAGATGTTGAAATACGAGATATAAAATCCCTGAATTGACTTTGTGCTTTAACATAATTTTTAGAATTGAAATAAGCATAACCTAATCCATATCGAATCCCTTTAATCAATTGCCGATCGGATGCAAGTTTAAGTGCGTCTTCATAATTAATAATAGCTTTATCGTAGCCCCCTTCCAAAGACAGTAATTCTCCTAAAAGGTACTTTGCTTTTGCAGTGAAATCTCTATTCAAAGAATATTGAAGTGATTTTTCAATAAACAGTTTTGAGTCTTTAAACTTTTCATCATTATATAGCTGCAAAGCATATTTATAATTGATTTCCTGAAAAAGTAATTGATTATTTCTAGTGTTCAATTGGCTGTTTTCAAGACGGGCAATAGCTTTCCCAAAATCTGAAGTTCGGGTATAGCATATCGTCAACAGTTCATATACTTCTTCTTTATCTTGTTCATTGTACTTTTCCAGGTAATCCTCACCTACTAAAATAGCATCCTCATACTGGCCTGTATTTACTAGAAGCTTTATTAACTGAAATTCAGAAACTCTGGTGATTTCTTCATTAATTCCAATTCTAACAGCTTCCCTAAATGCGTTTATAGCAAATTCATAGTTTTCATTTTGCAGATAAATACTCGCAGACCTGTATGATGATAGCTGTCCGGTTTCTGAATCCTCCAGTGCTGCAACTTTGTATTGCTCTAAAGCAGATTCAAAGTTGCCGATTTTAAATAATGCATCTCCATATCTGAAATAGGAAGTGGCAGTAATATTCTGAGCCCCCATCTTTTTTGCTTTTTCGAACCAGGACACAGCATTTTCATATTCTTTCAGAAAATAATTGGACTCTGCAAGCATTAAACTTTGAGAAAATGAAGGCTTTTTAACATCTTCCAAAAACTCTATCAGGCGCTTATACTTTCTTTGTTTAAAATAAATGGAGGAAATGTATCCTAGTGAAGCTTCCTTAAATTCGGATTCCTGATAAGCATCTGTAAAGTAGTCAAGTGCAACATCATAAAACTCATTAGTATAATTGATTACACCCAGATAGTAAACTGAAGATTTTTTGTATTTGCCAGATAAGTATTGTATACTTTTAAAATTTTCTTCAGCTAAATCAAGTCTCCCCTGTTTGTAATTAGAAACTGCTGTTTTGAAAAGTATTTCTTCACGCAAATCATTTGGTTGATTATATGAGTTTGTCTGATCGAGATATTCAGTAGCTTTTTTATATTCCTTCTTATCAAAAAAATAATTACCAAGTTGATATGCAGCAGTGTTCTTAATGGTTTGATCTTCAATCCGTTGATAGCTTTCATTTGCAGCATATTCATCATTCTCAGCTTCAATTAGAGACATACTTTGATACAGCAGCTCCTGGTTTGTTTCTTTTCTTTTAACCGATAACTTAGAAATGATAGATTTATAGTGACCTTTTTCATATAATCTTTCCAATTCATATGAATCTTTGATTCCATTATTTTCTGTAATTATTTGTTGCCCTATGCTTGCAAATGAATAAAAAACAGATGCTATGAAAAGTATGTATTTAAACATTAAATCTGATTTTGTCATTAAACGAAAAACCTATCATATATTTTCAATTTGGATTTAATATTTGAAAAATTAATTCTTTAAGATAAGCATTTTCTTTGTCGCGGGTCAAGTTATAACCAATTCCTTTAGATTTTAAATCTGCTCTGTGAATCAGCTCTATATTTATCAATGCTTTTTGAATAGGAAATCTTCTTGCAGCACGAATGTAGCCATCCGCCACAAACCCGGGCAATCCCAATAACCTCTGCACTGCACTTCTTTCATAAACTCCATTGCTATGAATCTGAAGAATTTTCTGAAAATATGAGTAAAGGTTAAAAATTGTGAGTACTACAGGGTATTTGGAAGGGTTTGCGGAAAAAAAGTCAATTATTTTTTGTGCTTTTGAATGATTCCCGCTCGATAATGCATCCTGAAGTTCAAAAACATTATATTCTTTAGAAATTCCTACGTGTTTATGAACATCATTTTCGGTGATTTCACAACCAGCCTGAGTATTAATAGATAGCTTATCCATTTCATTGGCTAATCGTTGAAGATTATTGCCAATATTCTCAGATAACAACATAACCGCTTTTGACGACAGTTTTATTCCTTTTGCCTCAGCATAACTTTGAATCCAGGATGGTAACTGATAATCGGATATTTTCTTTGTATTTAAAAAAACAGTCTTCTTCTCTATTTCCTTACCAAGTTTTTTTCGTTTATCCAGCGTTTTATACTTGTAAGCAAATACTAAAACGGTAGAGGGTTGTGGGTTATCGAGATAATTCAACAGCATTGAGCTTTTATCATCGCTCCGCCAATCGCCAAGTTCCTGTGCTTCTTTCACAATCACCACCTGTCTTTCTCCCATCATAGGGAATTTACGGGCAGCATTTAATATTGTCACTAAATCGGTTTCTTTCCCGTAAAGCACATATTGATTGAAACTTTTTTGAGCCTCATCAAGTAAGTTTTCCTCAATAAAATTCACAATAGTGTCTATGTAAAACGATTCCTCGCCCTGCAGAAAATAAATTGGAGAAATTTTATTGTTCTGAAGATCTTTTACAATCTCATTGAATTCTGCCATTAGATGCTAAATGATTATTTACTGAAGAATAGATTCTTTTTTGTTCAAAAATGCAACATCTTCAACAATAAAGAAACCATCATCACCTTCATTTTGATAAAGAGGCATAAAAATCAAACCATCGATAGGACATTTGATCTCCCCTCTGTTATTGATAGCCAGTAACTGTCCTTTTTTTACAGGCATAAAATTGTGAAATCCAGGCAACATTTTAAACCCGTCTCCTCGCATAATAAGCTCTCGATGAAGCACCTTTACCTTTTTGGGAAGATCCTGAGAGACTTCCAAAAGTTGCTTTGTGTAATGATCTTCAATTTCATGATCATGATGTGATATACAGCCAGCTTTATCCAAAATCTCCCATAAACCGGATGTATGTAGCTGATAAACATCAGATGTACCAACCATACCTCCCTCCAATGCAAATGATATGAAATTATGATAATAATAGTAATCAAGAAGTGTACCCTCCAGGTATTGATCCAGGTCTACTACAATGGGGAGTTTCAATGCATTAAGAACCGGGTGATTGGATGAAGCTTCCGGAACTACAATAAAATTTCCTTTTTCTGATGATGTCGCATGAAGGTCAGCCATGATTTTCATGTTAAAATCACCTGTACTTTCTGATTCTATAGCTTCATAAATTTCTAACAGCTCTTTATCCTCAAGGTGTGGATAGTCACCTTTATGATTAACAACATTATCGATTTTTTTTTGACTCCAGCATCTATTCAAATCGTAATCTATAAAGCGCTTATTTTCTTGAATCGCGTGAATATTACCCGCAATACCTACCAGTTTTCCTCTAAATCGAATATTATGATTTTGGAGTGATGAAAATACATTTCTAAAAGCATGTAATCCAGCAATACATATAACTAGCGGGCCAGGTTTATCTCCTTCTATCTTTCCTAATATTCTATCCATTTAATGATTCTCAAGACTTTTTAATAAACTCCTGGTAATACTTATGAAATTCCCTTCAGTAATAATCCCAACCAATTTGCTATTTTTAATAACTGGCAGACAATCTACTCGATTTTCCTTCATTGTTCTCAATGCTTCTTTGATGGTTGCTTCGGGATGTATAGTGACAGGATCTTTAATCATTAAATCTTTAACAACAGTTTTCTTTCTTTTCTTGACATCTTTGGGTTCATGGCAATCACTACTGTAATATCTGAGTAAAATTCGGTAGTTGATGAGTCCCATTAAACTGCCTTTATCATTCTCGACTGGCAAATGTTTAATCCTCTTCCAGTTGATTATATCTGCCACAAGTTCTGGTATATCTTCTTCATGTACTGTAAAGATATCTGTGGTCATGAATTCTTCTACAAGCATTGTGTAAGGTTGCCAGTTATCCAGATATTTTGCACTAGCATTAAGCCACTCATGCACGGGTATCCCTTGTTTTTGATAAGAAATCATACTTGCAGTAAGTGCAGATGCTACTTCCTCTCTGGAAATATGTTTGATCAATTGAGAATAAGAATTTACCAGCCATTGGGTTCCAGTTTGGCGTGTTGCAACTCTTTTTTCAATTACGTTTAAATATCTGTCTATATCTTTTTTATCAATATTAGATTTGGTAAGACCATCTCTTGCAATTGGAATGAGTCGGTCATTAATAAGTTTACAGGCATTGATTTTTTCTCCATAAACCCATGTAAAATCGGTACTAAGTCCATCTCTAGCCGCGGAAATATAGTTGTCCTTAGCGTCGTCAAAATCCATCACTTCAGTTACATCAGGATAATGAT
>CAYTFO010000072.1:0-7931 GCA_964437135.1 uncultured Roseivirgaceae bacterium
AAGGAACTATTCGCATTGCAGACGAGGGCTGGACTCGTAATGAGTACAAAATACCTTGGAAATGAATTTGATATTCATGGTGGAGGAATGGATCTAAAATTTCCACACCATGAATGTGAGATAGCACAATGTGTAGGTTCTCATGGTGAAGAGCCCGCAAAATACTGGCTGCATACCAATATGCTGACCTCAAATGGCCAGAAAATGAGTAAATCCCTGGGTAATTCCTTCCTTCCTGATCAATTGATAACCGGAGATCATGAGATGCTGGAAAGAGGATATAGTCCAATGACAATTCGTTTTTTCATGCTTCAAACGCATTATGCAAGTACTCTTGATTTTACAAATGAAGCTTTAAATGCTGCTGCAAAAGGGTACAGCAAACTTTCGAATGGAATACGAATCATAAAAGAAATGGAGTTCCCTAAAAAAACAAACTCCAAGATTGAAATCAACGATACACAGCAGGAGCAAATTGAAAAGATGTGTGACAATTGCTATTATGCAATGAATGATGATTTCAATACGGCTCTTACTATCGGGCATTTATTCAATCTACTCAAAAAAGTAAACTCACTTGATACCGGACAACTTTCATTTGAAGAGATTGGGAAAAAGACTTTTGATCGAATGAAATCAACAATCCTTGGATTTACTGAGGAAGTACTTGGTCTCAAAGAAGAAGATAAACTCGATGGTAAAAAGCTACTTAGTGTTTTAATTGAAGAATATCGACAAGCAAAAACGCAACGAGATTATGAGCGTGTAGATCTGCTTCGTCTACAGTTGAAAGAAAATGGTGTCATCGTTAAGGACATGAAGAATAAAGTTGACTGGGCGTACGAAGAATAGCTATTCAGGATAGTAATTTGAAGGAATGAGGTTTGCCATTTTTTCAGACCACATCCAATATCCTTCAACATATATTTTCGTAGCGTCACTGACACGTCCATTTTCAAAGATTTGAAGTTGGTTTTGCAGAATAAATAACTTTGTGTTTGGATTACGTTTAGGTCCTTCAAACGAAGGAGCATATCCTTTCAAAGCATTTATGTAACTGGTCACAAAATATTTGTCACCTTTTAAAAAACAGCGATCAAACTGATCATAGAAAACTATATCCGAAATAGGTAAAACTGCTCCTACCGAATCTTTGTATTCGTATTTAGTCTCCATGTCAGGAACTTTAATAGTATCAGAACCAAGCTGGATGGAAACATTTCTCTCAATTGGAATCTTTTTACGATAAAGTTTTCTTACCTGAAATTCTGCCGTTGTGTCGCTATTATGTAATGCCCTGAAAAAACTAATCAAAGATCCATAATAAGCTCTTTCTCTGTTTTTAATGATTTTTTTCCCGGGATTAGAATTTAATTCTTCAAATCTGGGTATTCCATACATATAAAGAACTTTTGCTTTTTCATCGATTCTGAACTGATATAGTTCATAATAGATTTTATAACCGAGATTTTTATTGACAACTTCAATTGGCTCTTCTGCATAAGCATCAAACATTCCGGATTCATTATTTTTCCTGAAATAAATTGCATCTTCATTTTGAATCCTGCATTTATTGGAAAACTCACTATCCCCTATAAAATGATATCGGAAAATTTCAAGATATCTTTTTCGGGCGTTAAGGTCTGCGACTACTTCAATCTCATCAAGCAACATAGAAGATTCCTTCAAAGAGAAATTATGTTGTAGTTCAGAGTTTTCTTCTATCTCTATACTTATCAAATCAGTGTTATACCCTACAAAAGAAGCCACAAGGTCATATTTTCCGGGTGGAATGTTTGAAATATGATATTTACCATCGATATCGCTAATAGTGCCTATATCTGTATTTGCCAGATAAACAGTGGCAAAAGAAAGTGCCTCGCCTTTTTTGGTTTTAACAGTTCCGGAAACGGACTGAGCCTGGCTTAAGGTTGAATTTAAAATAAGCAAGACAAAAAAAATCGGCTTCATTACATAAATTAAAGTAAAAGAGACGTAAACGAGAAATAAAAAAGGCACTTCGAAAAGTGCCTTTTGGAATTAAAATCATATTTATTTAGGCTGCAGTCTGTTTTTCCTTAAACTTTTTTATCTGTCTTCTGAGTGCTTCTACTGCATCATCAGCTGCTGCTTCAAAAGATTTAGCCTTGTTTTTGGCGAATAATTGTTCGCCAGGAATATTTACTTTGATCTCTACGATTTTATTTTCTCGCGAGTCATCTTTTTCTAATCTTAGAAAAACTTCACCATCAATAATACGGTCGTAAAACGTCTCCAACTTATCTGCTTTTCTTTGAATAAAATCCAACAGTTTCCTGTCCGCATCGAATTTAATAGAGTGCATTTGAAGTTTCATAAATACATTTTTTAAGGTTAAACATTAAGCTTTTGGATGAGCCTGGTCAAATGTTGACTTTAGCTTCTCCAATGAATTGTGAGTATATACTTGCGTAGCTGCAAGACTTGCATGACCCAATAAATCTTTGACTGCATTTAAATCGGCACCCTTATCTAGCAAATGGGTCGCAAATGTATGTCTCAACACATGCGGACTCCTTTTTGATAGGGTCGTCACCATACTTAAATATTTTTTGATTATTCTGTAAACCAACATTGGATACATGGGATCTCCTTTTTCTGTTACTAACAGATGGTCATTCAAAAGACCTACATTTTCCTGCTGTCTAACAACAAGATATTCTTTAATATATTTAACGAGATTATTACCAATTGGGATTAGTCTTTCCTTATTTCTTTTACCCAAAACTTTAATGGACGATTCATAAAAATTCACATCCGCTTTTTTAAGGGTAATCAATTCTGAAAGCCGGATCCCGGTGGAGTAAAATATCTCGATCAGTAATTTGTCCCGGTGGCCAATAAAGTCATCCGAATACTCAATATCATCGAGCAATCTTTCCATCTCATTCTCCTTCACAAAATTGGGCAGTTTTTTATCCATTTTTAAAGGTTTAAGTCTTGTAGCGGGATTTTTGAAAATGTACTCCCTGGCCTGTAACAACTTAAAGTAAGATTTTAAAGAAGCAATCTTTCGATTGATACTTCTTGGGGAAAGACTAAGTTCGGATAATTCTACAATCCATGAACGAAGGTGTGGGTGTGCGATCTGACTTACTTCTTTGATTTCGAATGTTTCTTCTAGAAATTCATGGAAATTTTCAAGATCGTCAGTGTAAGCCGTCAGCGTATGGTTGCTGTACCGTTTTTCGAATTGGAGATATCTGAGAAACTGATCGATCATAAACAATTAATCCTTACGCCTAAATAGGGGTAAGGACTAACTTACAAATTTTTTCTCAGAAGAAGAACAGAAAAATTAATTGTTTTCCTTGTCCTGCATTTTTTGTCTGTATGAAGCTCTGATTACTTCAGATCTCTTTTTAACTGAAGGTTTTGTGAAGAATGTTCTTTCTCTTAATTCTTTAAGAACTCCAGTTTTCTCGAATTTTTTCTTAAATCTTTTAAGTGCCTTATCTATTGACTCGTTCTCTTTTACGTTTACAACGATCATAATTTCTTCTTTATTTGGGGCGCAAATATACAATTATTATTTAACTCAAAAAATTTATTCATTCAAAAGAGCACGTGAAATAACAACTTTTTGGATTTCGGATGTTCCTTCACCAATAGTACACAATTTTGCATCCCTGTAAAATTTCTCTACCGGAAACTCTTTTACATATCCATATCCGCCAAAAATCTGAACAGCTTCATTGGCTACCTCCACCGATATTTCGGAACTGTAAAGCTTTGCCATTGCTGATTCTTTTGTAACCTTCGCGCCTTGATTTTTAAGTTCCGCAGCTTTATAAGTAAGATTTTTAGCCGCTTCAATTTTCACTGCCATGTCGGCCAGTTTGAAAGAAATACCCTGGAACTTTGATATGGACTGTCCAAACTGCTCACGCTCTTTTGAGTAATTTAATGCAGCTTTAAAAGCACCTTCTGCGATTCCACAACTTAATGCTGCAATGGAAATTCTACCTCCATCTAAAACTTTCAGAGACTGAATAAAGCCATCACCAACTTCTCCAATAAGGTTCTCTTCCGGAATTCTGCAGTCTTCAAAAATCATTTCGGCGGTTTCAGAAGCTCGCATACCCAATTTGTTTTCTTTCTTTCCGGCCAAAAATCCTTTTGTCCCTCTTTCAACGATAAAAGCAGATGCATTTCTGGAGGTATTTGGTTCACCCGTTCTCGCTACCACAACAGCAACATCGCCTGATTTTCCATGGGTAATGAAGTTTTTAGCTCCATTCAATACCCATTCATTACCGTCTTTGACCGCAGTAGTCTTCATATTGCCGGCATCTGACCCTGTATTGGGTTCGGTAAGTCCCCATGCTCCCAGCCACTCGCATGTAGCTAATTTTGGTAAATACTCTTTCTTTTGCTTTTCATTTGCATGCTGCAAAATGTGACCTGTACATAATGAGTTGTGAGCAGCCATTGATAAACCAATACTGCCGTCGATTTTGGCTAATTCGATTATTGCAGTTACATATTCATGATATCCAAATCCAGATCCCCCGTATTCATGAGGAACTAAAACTCCCATCAGTCCCAACTCTCCTAATTTCTTGAATAGTTCAATTGGAAAATGCTGCTTTTCATCCCATTCCATGATGTTCGGTTCAATTTCCCTGGAACCGAAATTCCTAACCATATCAGCAATCATTTTTTGGTTCTCCGCAACCGGAGCATCGAGCGTATCAATCATTATTTTTGGGTTAATGTTATTCTGCAAAGATAAAGTAAAGGTTCAAGAAGATTGTTTGGTTTACTAAATAATCGACTGCTTACTTTCTGATTACAAACGTTTTAAATCGATTCATTGAGGCTCCAGTCATATTCCAGATAATCGATCTCAACATCGTCCTCGAATTTTGTTTGTGCATAACGCCTAATAAATTCAATTTTTGTCTGGCCATTTTTGAAATCACCTGAATACCATAAGAATATTTTGGACAACTGCAGTTTATCTGTCGAAATTATATTGTGCTCAGGATCATTTATAAAATCTATAGTTTGTTCTTCGAGTTGCTCATCCAGTCTATTCCCAACATATGCTTCAGCTCTTAACCTGGGACATGAAAAGGATGCACAGTTAACTGCAAAATGAATTCTTGGCTCATTAAATTTTTTTCTGATGATCTCATGTTCAATATTATTCAGATCATATTTTTCACCATCTATTTCTATAAACTTGATGTCCCATGGGCTATTTATGAAAGGAATCTGAATACTACTCCCAATATCTTTGATGCTTTCCACAGGGTAATGGTCAAGTATTAGATCCAGAGTAAATGCATTGTATAAATTAATCCAGTACGCTAGTTGATCATTTTGGCTCCAATTTTCATCATTTGGTGGGTTTGAAACCAGTAGTTCAAGATATTCATTGAGCTTATTTCGTTCTTTCTTTAAGCCATTGTAGTCTACCATCCCATCCTGATCAACATATTTATTCAGAAGTTTATCAAACACTTCGTGACTTATCGGCATTGTTCCTTCAGCTGTAACATTCACCTTTCCACAACACACAAATCCGGTATTGATTAAAATTAAAAGGAATATTGAAGGTAAATCTTTCATAAAACTCTTATTTTTCCTGTTCCCAAAAATCTAATAACGTGAGGAATATGGAAAAAGGTTTGTTTTTTCGACAAAACCCAATGAAATGACCTCTGCATGACAAATTGAAAGTTTGAAAGAGATCTTTTTTACATATCAACAACAAATTGTTCTGACTCTAGGGTTTCTATTAATAAGTATATCCTCAAGTCAGATTGCTAAATTATTTCAAAGAATCAATTTACCTCTCATAACAGGATTTGTTGTTACAGGAATCATTGCGGGTCCATATATATTAAATCTAATACCCAAGAGTAGCTCAATTGAACTTTCATTTATTAGAGAGATAGCACTTGCTTTTATTGCATTCGCAGCAGGCTCAGAACTCTATTTACGCGAATTAAGAAGCCGGTATAAAAGTATAAAATGGAATACGTTTGGACAGCTATTCGTAACATTTATTTTAGGAACCATTACTATTGTTGCTTTATCAAACTTCATTCCTTTCTTATCTGGAAAATCATTTGAGGTAAGACTGTCCATCGCTGCAATTATTTCAGCAGTTTTTGTTGCGAGATCACCTGCTTCGGCAATAGCAGTAATAAATGAATTAAGGGCAAAAGGGCCATTTGTACAGACTGTTCTGGGTGTTACAGTTGTAAAAGACTTCATCGTTATTATACTTTTTTCACTATGCATTTCAGTTGGGCAATCCACTATTTCCGGGAAAGATTTTAATCTATCTCAATTTTTGTTTTTGGTCGGAGAATTAATAACCTCCCTTGCTTTAGGATTTTATCTTTTTGGCAGACTACTGGAAGTTATACTTTCATTTAGAATCAATAGAAATCTAAAAACTGTACTTGTTATTCTGGTAGGGTACTCAGCTTATGTCCTATCCAATTTTATCAGATTAAAGTCTCCGGAATTTGTTGATCATTCAATATTTCTGGAACCTCTTCTGATATGCATAATTGCCAGTTTTTATGCAACAAACTTTACCAGATACAGGCCGGAGTTTTTGCAAATTATTCATAACTCTGGTTTACCAATTTATGTCGCCTTTTTTACCCTGATTGGTTCAGGTCTCAATATATCAGTCATTGGGGATGTTTATGAAATTGCAATAATCTTTTTCCTGGTTCGCCTTTTTACTATGATGCTTGGTGCATTTGTTGGGGGTACACTTGCAAAAGACCCCCCAAATTTTATCTTTCTTGGATGGACCCCCTACATTGCTCAGGCGGGAGTTGCACTGGGTTTGGTAAGTATTGTCGCGAGTAATTTCCCTACATGGGGTGATGAATTTGCTACTATAATGGTTACTGTCATAATTTTCAATCAGTTTGTCGGAGATCCATTATTCAAATGGGCAATTTTTAAAATCGGTGAGGACAGAGTACGTGCTGAATCGGGTTATGATAATGTACTCGATGCAATTATTGTTGGCTATGAACCTACTTCTGTTGCTTTGGCAAAAACACTTATGGAAAAAGGCTGGGAGGTCCAATTAGCCACAAGAAGTGAGAAAGGTAGCTTTGAGGAACCAGAAGGAATAAAAATCATATATCTAAAGGATCTTGCAAAAGAAGAATTTGATTCGATGAATGCAGGAAAAACAGAAGTAATGGTCTTTTTACTCTCTGACGATGAAAATCTCCAACTTGCTGAAATGGCTTACCATGAATACGGAACCCGTGATATCATCGTAAGAATCAACCATAGATACAACACTCAGAAATTCCTTTCACTAAACTGTAGAGTAATTGATCCTTCGACAGCAATGGTAAGCTTACTTGAACATTTTGTACGTTCTCCGGAAGCTACCTCACTCCTATTAGGTATGCAGAAAGGTCAGGACACTCGCGATATCGAAATTTTCAATCCGGATATGCATGGAATTGCTTTGAGGGACTTAAGATTACCGCCAGATGTGATCATCCTCTCCATCCGAAGAGCAGGTCAGACCATCATTTCCCACGGTTACACCAGATTACGAATTCGGGATATTGTCACGGTAGTAGGTTCTATAAAAAGTTTGGATGAAGTTCAGTTTAAATTTGATCAATAAATTAGCCTCCAGCTTTTTTAAAATACTATTTTTGCGGCTATGTCAACATCTACTGAAGCAACAACGCTGAAGCAAATCGCTTCTCATAGTAAAGAATACGGTTTTATTTTCCCTTCAAGTGAAATCTACGATGGTCTCGGTGCCACATATGATTACGGTCCAAATGGGGTTCTTTTGAAAAACAACATAAAGGAATACTGGTGGAGATCAATGGTTCAGTTGAATGAAAATATTGTAGGTATTGACGCTGCAATATTTATGCATC
>CAYTFO010000072.1:7941-14132 GCA_964437135.1 uncultured Roseivirgaceae bacterium
ACCTGGAAGGCAAGTGGACATGTGGACGCATTCAATGATCCATTGATTGATAATAAAGATTCCAAGAAGCGATATAGAGCAGATACTTTAGTTGAAGATTATATCGCCAAGATTGAAGGTAAGATCGAAAAAGAAGTAACAAAAGCTGCAAAACGATTTGGAGACGATTTTGATGAAGCTCAGTTTGTTTCAACAAACCCAAGAGTAGTCAATTACAAGCAAAAAATAGAAGAAGTTGAAGGCAGATTGAAGAGTTGTATTGAAAACAGTGATCTTGTTGCTTTCAAACAGTTGATTGATGAACTGGAGATTGCTGACCCAGTATCCGGATCCAGAAACTGGACCGATGTCAGGCAGTTCAACCTCATGTTTGCTACTGAACTTGGATCACTGGCAGAGGGAGCCAATAAGATCTATCTGAGACCCGAAACAGCTCAGGGTATTTTTGTAAACTACCCAAATGTGCAGAAAACTTCCCGAATGAAACCTCCATTTGGTATTGCACAAATTGGAAAAGCATTTAGAAATGAAATTATAGCTCGCCAGTTTATATTTCGAATGCGGGAATTCGAACAAATGGAGATGCAATTCTTTGTAAAACCCGGAGAAGAAATGAACTGGTACCATTCCTGGAAAGAAAAGAGAATGAACTGGCACAAAATGCTTGGTTTTGATGAAAGTTACTACCGATTCCATGACCATTTGAATCTGGCTCACTACGCAAATGCTGCCTGTGACATAGAATTTAACTTTCCGATGGGTTTCAAAGAGCTTGAAGGAATCCATTCCCGAACAGATTTTGATCTTGGGGCTCACGAAAAATTCAGTGGTAAAAAACTACAATATTTTGACCAGCAGGAAAACTCATCTTACGTTCCTTTCGTGGTTGAAACTTCCATAGGACTTGACAGAATGTTTTTAGCGGTTCTTTCAGCATCATATATGGAAGAAAAACTTGAAGATGGAAGTGAAAGAACTGTTCTTAAGATACCTCCTGCTTTAGCTCCAAACAAAGCTGCAGTACTTCCCCTTGTAAATAAAGACGGACTGCCTGAACTTGCAGAAAAGATTTTCAATGAATTGAAGCTTGATCATACGATACAATACGATTCAAAGGATGCTATTGGAAGAAGATATCGAAGACAGGATGCAATTGGAACTCCTTATTGTATCACAGTTGATCATGATTCACTTCAGGATGATTCTGTAACTATTCGTGAACGAGATAGCATGCAGCAGGAAAGGGTTAAAATCAGTGAATTGGCTAAGATAATTGATGAAAAAGTAAGTATAAAGTCGCTTTTAAAACGACTTCAGTAAGGTGCTGACGGTTCTTGCCCTTGTAGGGTTTCTTATTTTTATTGGTTTTAGTATCAAATATGTGAATCCCGATTTGTGGTATTTTTATTTTGGTAAAATCACCAATAAACCCTTAAACCCTTCACAGGTAGGAATTTTAGAAAAATACTTCCCTTTCTACAACCTTCTGCCATCAAAATCTAAAAGTATCTTTGAACACAAGACTGCCTATTTTCTCCAGACGAAAGTTTTTGTTCCCAGAAGAATGAAGGAAGTAACTATGGAGATGAAAATCCTGATCAGTGCCTGTGCTGTACAGCTGACTTTCGGCTTACCAAAAGTTTACATGTCGCATTTCAAGTTCATTATAGTGTATCCTGATGCCTACTACAGCAATATCACAAAGAAATATCACAAAGGGGAGGTGAATCCCCGGCATAAAGCGATAGTCTTATCCTGGAAGGCTTTTGTGGAAGGGTATATTGAAAAAGAAGGGCTAAATCTTGGTTTACATGAAATGGCTCATGCTTTGCATCTTGAAAATCGAATAAGAAATCGGGAATATGATTTTTTGCCCGCAGATGCATTAAAAAAATGGGATCAACTGGCTGAAAATGAAATTAATCTAATCAAAGAAGGATCTGCTTCTTTTTTCAGAGGATATGGTGCAACAGATCATTGGGAGTTTTTTGCCGTCGCAGTTGAAAACTTTTTTGAACGACCCCATGAATTTGAAAAGCATAGTCCTAATTTGTACTATACTTTGTGTGAACTTTTGAGACAAAATCCAATATTATTGACAGCATGAACTGGGTTGAATTATTATCAGGAAGAAGATTTGGTGAAGATAAAGTTGTTTCAGAATCTGAAACGAGGAGTCGATTTGAACAGGATTATGATCGAATCATTTTCTCTCATCCATTCAGAAAATTGCAGGATAAAACACAGGTTTTTCCATTGCCGGAAGATGATTTTGTTCATACCCGGTTGACACACAGTCTAGAAGTATCCAGTGTTGCTCGTTCTCTGGGCAAAATAGCGGGAAAATCGATTATAGATAAATATTCAAATCTTGAAAAATTGGGTTTTACCTATAATGATTTCGGAGCGATAACAGCTGCAGCAGCTCTGGCCCATGATCTTGGAAATCCTCCATTTGGTCACTCCGGTGAATCTGCCATTTCAGATTTCTTCAAAAATCACAACTTTGGTCAGTTTTTTGAGCAACATGTTAGCGAATCAGAATGGCAGGACCTCACAAATTTCGAAGGAAATGCCCAGGGCTTTAGAATCCTGAATAGTTCAATGTATGGTGGTTTGAAACTTACCTATGCAACATTAGCAGCTTTTACCAAATATCCTAAATCAAGTAGGCCAACTACAGACAGAAGTCGCCGATCTCAGAAAAAGTACGGATTTACTCAAACTGAAAAGCATGTCTTTGAAGTCATAGCCCAGGAAACAGGTTTGGTAAACCTTGGTGATGCTTCATGGGTAAGGCATCCTCTTGCATTCCTGGTAGAAGCAGCAGATGATATATGCTATAATATTATTGATTTGGAAGATGGCACAAGGCTGGGATTGGTACCATTTGAAGTCACACGGGATCTATTGGCAAATATTATTGGAGAAAGATATTCTTCGGAAAAGCTGGATTCTATCAATGGGCTTAATGAAAAACTTGGAACATTAAGGGCCCTGGCAATCAGTCAGTTGATACATGAAATCACTGCTTCTTTTATGGAAAATGAAAAAGGTATACTTTCCGGTGATTTTGATACCTCACTTGCTGATGTGATCCCCTCCAAAGATATTCTCAATGACATTGTAAAATTATCTGTCGAAAAGATTTACAGATCAAAAAATGTAAACGAAAGAGAATCTGCTGGTTTTGAAGTTCTGGAAAATATTATGACCAATTTTACCCAGGCAGTCTATTATTCAAAATTTGACAAAGACAAGCTTTCCCCAAAGCATAAAGTTCAATACAGAATGCTGCCTGAAGAGTATCAAATTCATCTAAATGGGGTTAATTCTGTATATGAATCCATGCAAATTGTTTGTGATTTCGTTTCCGGACTTACCGATTCTTCAGCATTGAAACTTCATCAAACGATTTCCGGGGTAAGAATTAGTTGATTTACAGTTCAATACAATTAAATATTAGCTGCTGACTAAATAAAATTATTACCTTTGCGAACTGTTTTAAAATGTGGTCTCGTCTTGCACATATAATTCTTAGGTACAGGCTTTTTCTGATCATTTTCATTGCTCTGGTTACGGCATTTATGGGATATCAGGCTACTTCCATAAAATGGTCCTATAACCTGGCAAGTATTGTTCCGGAAGATGACCCTGAAACCGTACGTCTCGAAAAGTTTAAACAGCTATTTGGAGAGGACGGTAATATTATGGCTTTGGGGGTCAGAGACAGTTCAATTTATGAACTGGAAAACTTTAGAAATTTCAGATATCTTCTTGATGAACTGGAGAGATTAAGAGGTGTTAAAAGTGTTCTGGGGCTTCCTAATCTACAGATTTTAAATAAAAACAATGAGAAAAAGGCGTTTGAGCTAAAAGAACTTTTTCCTGAGATACCTGAAAAGCAGGAAGATCTGGATAGCCTTCTTTCAGTCGTAAATAAGTTGAAGTTCTATTCAGGTCAGCTAATCAATAAAGAGAACGGCGCAACACTTGTATTAATCACAATAGAAAAAGCTGCGCTCAACAGTGAATATCGTAACACACTTGTGCAGGATATCATATTGGCAGGTGAGCAATTTCAAAAACATGCCGGAGTAGAGGTTCATTTTGCGGGTTTACCTCACATTAGAACCAACAATATGACATCTGTTCGTGCAGAACTCAGACTATTTCTGATCATGTCTATAATTGTTACCAGCATTATCCTTTTTCTATTCTTCAGGTCTTTTAAGGCAGTATTTTTTCCCTTACTGATCATTGGTGCTATTGTAGTCTGGGTACTTGGTACCATCTCACTCTTCGAATTTAAGATCACAATACTTACCGGTTTGATTCCATCGATCATAGTGGTAATAGGGATCCCCAACAGCGTTTACATGCTGAATAAATATCACCAGGAGTATGCAAAGCATGGTGATCAAATGCTGGCTTTAAGCAGAATCATTCGAAAGATAGGTATCGTTACATTCATTACAAATTTTACAACTGCTGTTGGTTTTTTTGTATTGGTTGTAACTGAGATCAACATTCTTGTTGAATTCGGAATTGTGGCCGGCATCAATATTCTCGCTACTTTCATTGTCAGTATTATTTTAATACCGGCCTTATATTCTCTGGTGAAGCCTCCACATGGCAGACATTTGAAGCATTTAGACTTTAAGATGTTGGGTTGGTTTTTGAATTTCCTTGATCATATTGTACACCGTCACAGAATTCTTATTTTTATTGCTTCGATTATTCTGGTCATTGTTTCCGTAATTGGACTACTCAAAATTCACTCCGATTCTTTTATGGTAGACGATATACCAGAAGAAAGTAAACTCAGGAAGGATTTAGCATTTTTTGAGGAAAATTTCAGTGGCATTATGCCTCTTGAAATAATCATTGATACGGGTACAAAGAAAGGTGTTCAGAATTTAAAGAACTTACGGGCAATTGATGAGCTCGAAACTTTTCTTGATTCAATAGAATACATTTCACAGCCTGTTTCAGCCGTAAGCTTCATTAAAGCTGCCAGACAGGCATTTTACAATAATAATGAGGCATTTTACAGTATCCCAAATAACCGGGACGCCGGCTTTATTTTAAGATATCTAAAAGAAGAAAATGACGATCAGAATATAGCTAAATCCTTTGTGGATTCAACAGGTCAGAAGTTAAGAATATCCCTTAAAGTAGCAGATATTGGATCCAATAAAATGGACTCGCTTGTGAATCAGGTTTTGATCCCAAGAATAAAAGAAATTACTGCTGACTCAAATCTTGAAGTAGATGTAACAGGAACTACTTTAATGTTTATTAAAGGAAACAAGTTTCTGATAGAGAACCTGATTACATCCATGATTATAGCATTTTTTGTGATTGCAGTGATTATGGGATTATTGTTTAGAAACCTCAAAATGATCATTCTTTCCCTGATTCCTAATTTGATTCCATTAATGGTAACTGCAGGGATCATGGGTTATTTTGGAATTCCCCTGAAACCAAGTACTGCTTTGATCTTTAGTATTGCATTTGGTATTTCTGTAGATGATAGTATACATTTTCTGGCCAAGTACAGGCAGGAACTTTTTGCCAACAAATTTTATGTTCCCATTGCAATCAGCAAGAGTATTCGAGAGACAGGTGCAAGTATGATCTATACTTCCATTATCCTGTTTTTTGGGTTTGTAATCTTTGTAATGTCTGATTTTGGTGGAACTGTGGCACTTGGTAAGTTGACATCCATAACATTGCTTTTTGCAATGCTCACCAATGTGATCGTTTTACCCGCATTGTTACTACAATTTGATAGTGGAAAGCGAAATAAAAATATTCACCCGCTGATAGAAAAGTATCCTGAATTTATGGAGAAATCCGATGATGAAAACTCATCTCAAAAAGACTAAAAATTATCAATGAAAAAATATCCAGAGTACAAACAGGTTAGTTATCCAAAAATAGCTGAAGAGATCCTCAAATTCTGGGAGGATAATGCTGTATTCGAGAAATCCATTGAGACCAGGGATGGTCACCCAACTTTCACATTTTACGAAGGTCCTCCTTCTGCCAATGGTACACCAGGCATACATCACGTAATGGCACGAACAGTCAAAGATATTTTTTGCCGTTACAAAACACAGAAAGGATTTAAAGTTAAGAGAAAAGGTGGCTGGGATACGCATGGACTGCCAGTGGAACTACAGGTA
>CAYTFO010000072.1:14142-16495 GCA_964437135.1 uncultured Roseivirgaceae bacterium
TACAGGTAGAAAAAGAACTGGGTATCAAAAAAGACGATATTGGAAAGAAGATTTCAGTAGCTGATTACAATGAAAAATGTAAAGAGGCTGTCATGAAATACAAAGGAGAATGGGATGACCTAACCCGTAAAATGGGATACTGGGTCGATCTGGATGATCCTTACATTACTTTCAATAGGGATTATATGGAATCTCTTTGGTCATTATTGAAGCGTTTTCATGATAAAGGTCTGTTGTATAAGGGCTACACGGTCCAACCTTTCTCTCCCGCAGCTGGTACAGGACTAAGTTCTCATGAATTAAACCAGCCAGGAACCTACAAGGATGTAAAAGACACGTCAATTGTCGCTCAATTTGAAGTTATAAAAAATGAAAGATCGTCATTTTTATTTGAAAGTGAAGATGAGGATGTTAGAATACTGGCGTGGACCACTACTCCCTGGACATTGCCTTCAAACTGTGCATTGGCAATTGGGGAAAATATAGATTATGTGAAGGTAAAAACATACAATGCCTACACATTCAAACCCGTCTCGGTTATTCTGGCCAAAGAACTTGTAGGTAGCTATTTCTCTGCGAAAGCTAAAGAATTATCCCTCTCCGATTACAAAGAGGGTGATAAACTGATACCATACGAGAATGTACTTGAATTTAAAGGCCGTGATTTCGTAGAAGTGCAATATCAACAGTTAATGACATATGTTATCAATGATGACCTGAAAAAGAATGCGTTTCGGGTAATTACCGGTGACTTCGTTTCAACTGAAGAAGGAACAGGGGTGGTTCACACGGCAAGTGTTTTTGGAGCGGATGACTTTAGAGTAGCTCAACAAAACGGAGTACCTGCTGTCATGGTAACGGATGATCAGGGCAATAATGTCCCTCTGGTCAATAAAAAAGGCCAGTTTGTGGACGAGGTGACTGACTTTGCAGGTAGATTTGTAAAAGAAGAATACTACAGCGATGAGGAACGCAATGATCCTGATTTTAAGCCAACAGATGTACTTATTGCAATCAAGCTTAAAGAGGACAACAAGGCGTTCAAAGTAGAAAAATACGAGCACTCTTATCCACATTGCTGGAGAACAGACAAACCAGTATTGTATTATCCGCTGGATTCATGGTTTATCAAAACCACCGCCCTGAAAGACAGGTTAGTCGAACTTAATAATACCATAAACTGGAAACCTGCATCTACAGGTACCGGTCGATTTGGAAACTGGCTTGAAAACCTGGTTGACTGGAATTTGAGTAGATCAAGATTTTGGGGTACGCCGTTGCCTATCTGGGTTTCAGAGGATAGAAGTGAAGAAATTTGTATCGGAAGTTTGGAGGAGCTGAAATCAGAGGTTGATAAGTCTATCGAAGCAGGATTTATGAAAGATCCAATCGGGGATGATTTTGATTTACACAGACCTTATGTTGATGATGTCGTATTGGTAAGCAAATCCGGAAAACCCATGTACAGAGAACCAGATCTGATTGATGTCTGGTTTGACTCTGGAGCAATGCCATACGCACAATGGCATTACCCTTTTGAAAACAAAGAGATCTTTGATGAAAATTACCCGGCTGATTTTATCGCAGAGGGTGTAGATCAGACAAGAGGCTGGTTTTTCACACTTCATGCGATTGCTGTGATGCTATTTGATTCTGTAGCATTTAAGAATGTAATTGCAAACGGACTTGTTCTGGATAAAAACGGCAACAAAATGTCTAAAAGACTGGGCAATGCGGTTAATCCATTTGAGACATTAGAAAAATACGGTCCTGACGCTACAAGATGGTACATGATTGCAAATGCAAACCCATGGGATAATTTAAAATTTGATATTGATGGGGTACTTGAAGTTCAGCGAAAACTATTTGGTACCCTGGCAAATACTTACTCCTTTTTTGCTCTGTATGCCAATCTTGACGGTTTTGATTTTTCGAAAGAACGTATGCCTCTTTCTGAAAGAACTGAAAGTGACAGATGGGTGATAAGCAGACTCCATACCATGTGTAAAGAGACTGAGCAGGCGTATGAGTCTTACGAGCCGACTAAAGCTGCCAGAGCAATACAATCATTTGTAATAGATGATTTGAGTAACTGGTATGTGAGACTCAATCGAAAGCGTTTCTGGGTTGGGGAGTATAATGAAAACAAAGAAGCCGCCTATCAGACATTATATACCTGTCTCAAAACAGTTTCAAAATTGATGGCGCCGATAGCTCCTTTCTATGCAGAGAAACTATATATGGACCTGAATGCGGTATCCGCCACGGATAATGAGATTTCTGTTCACTTAACTCAGTTTCCAAAAGCAGATGAAAATAGTATTGATGAAGAACTGGAAGCAAGAATGCACCT
>CAYTFO010000073.1:0-16386 GCA_964437135.1 uncultured Roseivirgaceae bacterium
GGTTCATCCCCGATAAATTTGCTCATTTCTGGTTGATCCATATCTGGTTGATCCGTATCTGGTTGACCTGCAACCATTAACCCTTTTGTTTTTCTTCCGTATCCCCTGCTTAACGTGGTGATTTTTTTATTTTGTTTTAAAAAATGGTTGATCAGGTATACAATCATTGGTGATTTCCCAGTGCCACCTACAGCAAGATTCCCTATGCAAATGACATTTGCCTCAAATTCAAATGATCGTTTATAGTTAATATTGTACAGGTGATTTCTGAACCTGGTAATAAGATCATAAATTACCGAAAATGGAAATAGTAAAACTTTAAGTACGAACATTTTAGCTTTTATGAAAATCAAAGATATTATCAATTACTTAGAAACATGGGCACCTTTAACGCTCCAGGAGTCATATGACAACTCCGGTCTGTTGGTTGGAGACCCTCAAAACACTGTAAAAAGTGTCAATATCACTTTGGATGTAACAGAAAAAGTAATTGATGAAACGTTGGAAATGGGCGCAAATCTTTTGATTGCCCACCATCCACTTATTTTCAAAGGTCTAAAAAAGATTGGTAATCATCATTGGCTGGACAGGTGCCTTGTAAAAGCCATAAAAAATGACCTTTGTATATATGGAATTCATACAAATCTTGACAACATAAAAACAGGGGTCAATGCAAAGATTGCTGACAGAATTGGTTTGGAAAATACCTCTATTTTACAACCTGTAAAAGGCAGGTTGCAAAAAATAGTCACATTCATTCCAAAAGAAAATACTGAGTCAGTCCTTGAAAAACTTTACGAAGCTGGAGCTGGTAATATTGGAAATTATGACCAATGTAGTTTTAGAGTAGCTGGAAAAGGTAGTTTTAGACCAAATGATAATGCAAATCCTACTATTGGGAAAGCCAATCAACAGGAATTTGTAGAAGAGGATCGGGTTGAACTTATTTACCCTGATCATATGAGTGGTCAGATATTACAAGCACTGAAAAATGCTCATCCTTACGAAGAAGTAGCCTATTATCAACAATCTTTACAAAATACAAATCAGGATATTGGGGCAGGTATGATTGGTTCTCTTCCTAAGGAAATGAAGACAATGGATTTCTTTGAACATTTAAAAAAATCGATGAATCTAAAAACTTTCAGGCATACTGAAATAGTAAAAGAAAAAGTAAGGAAAATAGCATTATGTGGTGGGTCCGGAAGCTTTTTGCTGGAACGAGCTAAAAGTAAAAAAGCAGACGTCTTTATTAGCGGAGATTTTAAGCATCATGACTTTTTTGAAGCTAATCAGGAGCTGATTATTGCTGATATCGGACATTTTGAAAGCGAAGTGTTTACAAAGGATTTGATATATGATGAGTTAAAAGAAAAATTCGCTAATATTGCACTCCATTTATCGGAGGTAAATACGAATCCTATACAATATTATTAATACTGAATGGAAAACACAGTAGCTAAGAAGCTTGACGCGCTCATAAAATTACAATCAATCGACTCGGAACTGGATGAACTAATTAAAATCAGGGGAGCACTTCCCGACGAAGTGATGGATCTTGAGGATGAAATTGCCGGGTATCAAACGAGAATCGATAAGCAAAATGCTGATTTAGAAGAACTTGAAACTTCAATTGCAAACAATAAAACAGCAATTAAAGATGCTGAAAAACTGATCAAAAAATACGAAGAGCAACAAATGAATGTTAGAAATAACAGAGAATATGATGCGATCAGTAAAGAGATGGAACTTCAGCAGCTTGAAATTCAAATTCTTGAAAAAAGAATCAAAGAAGCATACGGGGAAATAGAAGTTCAAAAAGAAGAGATCGATAAAACAAAAGAAACTCTTTCAGAAAGAGGTAAGGATCTTGATAGCAAAAAACAAGAGCTTGAAGTGATTTCTAAAGAATCTTCTGATGACGAGGCTAAACTTAACAAACAACGAAATACCGCTTCCAAGAATGTTGAGGAAAGATTACTAAATTCTTACAACAAGCTCAGAAACAACATGAGAAATGGCCTTGCAGTTGTTTCTGTGAAAAGAGGAGCCTGCGGTGGTTGTTTCAATATAGTTCCTCCTCAGAAGCAAGCTGAAATTCGGGAGAGAAAAAAAATTATTGTTTGTGAACATTGTGGACGAATTTTGGCAGATGTAGAAGACGAAATTGTTGAAGAAGCAAAACCAAAAAGAAGAACTACAAGAGCAAAGAAGAAAAGTTAATGAAAGAGCCGAAAGGCTCTTTTTTTTGTCTTATAGTAGCCTGATCAGAAACATCTGTAAATTATCACTCTAGAAGCCATCAAACTACACCTTTCTCCGGGTGTCTTCCTGTTATACCTCTGAAATAGGTTTTCATCATTTCAATATCAGAATCTTTATCTCCTGAAGTATAGAAAACCTCAGGAAATGTTACTTTTTTGTTTTTATAATCAAAGCCTACCATCTGAATAGCGACTTTAGCTTTATCTGCAATATGATAAAAGCCTGTTTTCCAGTTCGGATTATAAGACCGTGTCCCTTCAGGAGCAACTGTCATTACAAATTCTTCCTTTTGTTTAAATAACGCCACAACCTGATCCACCAGACTATTGTTCTTGCTTCTATCAACAGGATGCCCCCCTATTGATTTTAAAAACCAACCAAATACAGGTATTTTAAATAATGAATCTTTAGCCAGAAAATCAGACTTTAAAAAAATGATATGTTTTGCAGCAAGTCCAACCAGAAAATCAACATTACTGGTGTGCGGTGCCACAACTATCACAAACTTTTCTTCTCTTGGCAGTTTGCCTTCTATTTTCCAACCAAAAAGATTAAACCAGAATAGAAAAAAATATTTTTTAATGTACTTCATTTAGTTGACCCAGCTTTTTTAATGCTCCGTTTTCTATCTGTTTACGTGCATACTCGTAACCAATATTAAATAGTTCTTTCGATTTTTTATAATCAAAGACCTTGAATTTGGCTAATTCTTCAGGTTCCCAAAAGACATCACACTTCTTTTTCTTCAGATATGTTGCTGATGAAACCGCCATTAAAAGTGATCTCTCCATCATGTCTTTCCAGTTTGTGGGCATTATTTCAAGGGCAATAGGATTAACATGCATTCCAATAATAAAGTCAGTTTGCTTTTTCAAAGGCTTGACGGGTAAATTATCCAAAATCCCTCCATCAATGTAGTAACTTCTATTTATTTGGACCGGATCGAACATTACCGGAATACTACATGAAGCCAAAACAGGTTTAATGAGTTTTCCTTTAGTGAAATATTTAACTTTTCCCTTTTTAACATCCGTAGCACTAACTATAAATGGAATTTTTAATTTGCTAAAATCATCTTCACGTAGGAACTGACTCAGATATTGTCCAACATTTTGCATATTAAGCAGACCTCTCCAATTAAAGGCCGGTTTCATTATCTTAATGAAGTTGGTACTTCTTATTATTTCAAAAATTTCATCTGATTTGTATCCGGATGCATAAAGAACCCCTACAATAGCGCCTGCACTTGCACCACTTATACATGAAAACTCAACACCCTCTTCTTCAAGTGCTTTAATCATACCAATATGAGCTATTCCTCTTGCTCCTCCTCCGGATAATGCTAATCCTACTTTCATCTAAAATGAATTTTATTCAATCAATATAACTGTTTAAATTGACTAAAGTTGCAAATCAAATAAGTATGCAGATTTGCAAACTGTACATGTTATAGATATGAACAGCTTACAATAAATATTTTACAAAAAGAAAGGGCCGAATTAAGATTAAAACGGCCCTTACTTATATTTTTTAGCTATTAGTTACTCAGTAAATACTCCCATACTTCCAAATTTCTCAATCCTTTGATTGATTCTATCCGCTGGTTTGATTTTTGAAAGCTCTTTAATGTTTTTGATTATCTGTTTTTTCAATTCAGCCGCAGCGTCTTTAAGATTACTATGTGCTCCACCCAGAGGTTCTTCAATGATACCATCGATGAGCTTAAACTTGAGCATGTCTTCAGCCGTTAATTTTAAAGCTTCAGCTGCCTGTTCTTTATATTCCCAGCTTCTCCACAAAATAGAAGAACATGATTCAGGAGAAATTACTGAATACCAGGTGTTTTCCATCATCAATACACGATCTCCTACTGCAATTCCTAAAGCACCTCCAGAGGCTCCTTCTCCAATAATTATGCAGATAACAGGCACTTCGAGCATAAACATATCCCTGATATTTCTTGCTATCGCTTCTCCCTGACCTCTTTCTTCAGCTTCAATTCCAGGGTAAGCTCCGGGAGTATCTATTAATGTAACTACAGGAACATAAAACTTTTCAGCCAATTTCATCAGCCGAAGTGCTTTCCGATACCCACTTGGATTTGACATTCCGAAGTTTCGCATCTGACGTTGTTTGGTGTTTCGACCTTTTTGTTGTCCAATGAACATCACAGATTGGCCATCAAGATCTGCGAGACCACCCACCATAGCTTTATCATCCTTCATGTTTCTATCACCGTGAAGCTCAATAAACTCATCGGTTATTTCATAAATATAATCCAGTGTGTAAGGTCTGTCGGGATGACGGGACAGCTGAACGCGCTGCCATCTGGTAAGGTTTGTATATGTTTCCTTTTTCAGTTTGATTATTTTCTTTTCCAGATCCTGAATTGCCTTTGAAACATCCACTTCACTTTCATCGGCCAGTTGTTTCATATCCGCAAGTTTTGCTTCAAGATCGGCGATAGGTTGTTCAAACTCTAATAACATAAATTTGTGTTTCTATTGATTGTTCAAATTTAGAACAAAACTGTCAGAGATTCATGATTTGAAAACAATTTGATATAAGCAATAAAAGGGCACAAAAAAACCTTGATAAATGACTTGAAAGCCATTTTATCAAGGTTCTCGCGGTCTGGACGGGATTCGAACCCGCGACCTCCTGCGTGACAGGCAGGCATTCTAACCAGCTGAACTACCAGACCTTCCTAAAAGGTGACGCAAAGCTATATTCTTCATTTTAAATTAACAAAGTATGCATGAAATTATTTGAATACTTTTTTGAAAGCCATATTTAATGGAATTTGTAGATTTATTGTGATTATAAAACATCTTCTATTTGCTGATTTATTAGTTTTATTGGATTAAACCTTTAAAATATAACTGCATTGCTTGAAGCATTAAAAAAACTCTGGTATTTTATTTACCAGTACATGGGAATTGGTTTCATAGTATGGATGATACACCCTCCCATTGATACCACTAACAAAAGAAAACCCAGTAATTTTCTCTTATGGGTTGTTGGACTACATGTAGGATTGATGGGTATCGCCTATCAACGATATGAAAATGCCGTGAATAGGTGGCATAATAACTACAATGTACTAATTGAAAGGCTTGGCGATGAATATAATTCGGCAATTCTCCAGTTGATCAATGATAAGAAAAATGAATTAATCCCTGTCGAACCATCTCTGCTTGATATTACTTCAGTTTATCGAAATTTTAATGAGGACTGGAATGAACCTTACTATGGCACTCAAAATGAAGTAGAAAAACTACTCTCCCTCTACATTCCAAGTCATCCGGGTGAATACTCAAATTTAAGTATGAATTATGATGATTTGATTTTTGACCGAACAGGCGATTATTCCTTACGGAATTCAACAATCAAAAAAATCACTATACAGAAAAATGCCAAACTCAACATTTCAGAATCAGAAATAGACGAATTAAATATTTTAAATAGAGGATCTAATTTAAACCTAGAGCTTTCATCCGTTGGTCAGCTAAAGATAAAAAACAGTTATTTAGAACTATCTATGGATTCTGTTATTGGGACGAATAAAGATTTGACGATTCAAAATTCTATGTTAAGAGATAGTAATCTGGAACTTGATACCGCCGCTAGTTTGAGGATTTACAACTCATTGTTCGTCAATACACTCTTTGAATTGAAGAATATTAAGAACATTGAAATAGAAGAAACTATCTTTTATAAATGTGTCTTTATGAACAAAGATGTCTATGAACACTTCAATAAAAAAGGATCATACTTCTATGACTGTCTGGTTTTTGAATCTAAGCCAACTCGATACTCATCTCAAATTAATGTATCAGAATTGGAAGCTAATATCAACTTGAAGGATTTTATTACTTATTTTGATAGTTGGGAACTGATCAAGATGGAAAACAGTGATTCAGCAGCAGTGATTTATCAGAAAAAAATCAGTCTGTAACTTTCAGATTAATATAATGGATAGCTTTATTCTCATTATTCAAAACTACAATAGACAAATAATCATCTGCCTTTAAGTTTTTAATAAACTCATCAGATAATTTAATTATTTTATCTCCCTCTACTTTTTTCCTACCAAGACCATTACTAACATGGATTAGCTTAGTTGTAAACTCATTCATACCCTGTTTTTCAGGAGCAATTACCAAATATTTATAGCCTTTCTCTATCGAATAAAATGATTCAAGTTTTTCTCCACTATTACTGTAAACAGTAAAGCTCATTTTCTCCTGACCTAAAGACTTAAAGGCGAAAAACAGAAAAAACATCAAAAATATAGGTCTTACTTTTCTCATCGTAATTCAAAAATATCAAACAACATGCCAATTTAGTATTCAGTAATTAGTTTTCACAAGACAATTAGAGGTTGACCTTTAATAGCATCGTGGTGCATACTCTCCCTCAGTCGTTCTGAAATACCTATATCCATTTAAATAAAGCTTTTCATCTTCAAATGTCAAAGTATATGTGTTTTGTTCTCCTGAATGGAAAGTCAATATTAACACAAAATCACCCGTAGCTCCTACCTGAATATCCCAGTTTCCTGCACCTGCATCATTACCATAAGCCAGACCAGAAACTCCGCTCCCACTTACCGAGACATCACTGCTACTATTAAAGTTAAAATAACCTTTCGCGCATAGATCTATAGTCTCCTCACTGCTATAGCCACCACTAACTCCTCCATCCGTATAGTCAGATGAATAATATGAATCCATATAAGTCAGGCGAACATTAGAGAGCCACTCCTTCCATTCTTTCAATTCAGATGATCGATCAA
This sequence comes from uncultured Roseivirgaceae bacterium, assembly GCA_964437135.1. Taxonomy (GTDB): domain Bacteria; phylum Bacteroidota; class Bacteroidia; order Cytophagales; family Cyclobacteriaceae; genus CAYTFO01. Next base: position 7,064 of record CAYTFO010000073.1, read on the forward strand.
TTTTAGTAAACGTGATTGAATTGGAGATCTGTATTGTTACATTTTTATGATCATCAGTGTACATATTAGTTAAAGTGGCAGTAAGGATAGTCACACCCAAACCACCTGTAGGATTAGCCTTTCCAATTATAAAAGCCCTGGCATTTTGATATTCCAACATACCATTAAACTCTCCACCCACGGTATTTTCATCAATATCCATTAATTCTCCAGCTAATTGTAAAGAAGTGCCATTTTGATCATAAATTCCTTGTTTTGCCTGATCTATCAATTGTTGTTTAGTGTAATTATGGGTAGAAATAGAAACTAGCCCAGGTATAGTTTGTGAACCTAATATCAATGCACTCTCAGTTTCCTGACCATACCAACCCTTAGGTATATCGAGTTCTATTCCAATTTTCTCGTAATTAACATGACCTGTGATTTGCCCTGACACTTTTACCCCAGCATACAGAAGGAATAAAAGCACAAAAAAAAATTTTATCATGATGTAATATTTTCAATTATTAAGATACTAATAATATGACTGAAATATAAAAATTGAAGTAGTTCAATAAAAAACTTTATGATTTTTAATATTTGGTGTTGTTTAATATTTAACTATATTTGTTAAACAAATGAAAAACAAGAATACATATAGAAACCTAATAATTCTTCTGGGTCTGATCATTGCTTTCATTTGCACTGCCTGGACTGTTTACATGAGTAATCCTGAACTTAATTTAGTTTCTTACGTATCGTTCAAAAGTTTTGTAACCGAAAGAATTCATACCATTACACAAATTGCGTCCAATGCATTAAATGCATTACTTTAGACGTAAATCTCCTACCTTAGCAGGATGATAAGTCCTGGGAATTTCAATCAATTAAAAATAGTCAGATTCACTTCTGTTGGAGCTTTTTTAAGTGATTCAGAGGGATCAGAAGTATTATTACCTAATAGATATTTAGAAAAGCAGGATAAGGAAGGTGAAGAAATCCGGGTATTTGTTTACAATGATTCAGAAGACCGATTGGTTGCGACTCGGGAAGAACCCTTGATTTTGTTAAATGAGTTTGGGGTTTTAGTAGTTAAAGACTTCACGAAATTTGGAGCTTTTCTTGATTGGGGGCTTCAAAAAGATCTTCTTCTTCCATTTAGAGAGCAGCTTGATCGTGTTAATAAAGGAGATAGAGTCGTTATTTATTTATATCTGGATAATAAAACCGAACGACTTGTTGCTACAACTAAATTTAAAAAATTCATAAACCTCGAACCTAAAAATATTTTAGAAGGAGACGAGGTAGATGTATTGGTTTACGGTCAAAATGAAATAGGATATAATGTAATTGTGGATCAGCAATATGCAGGTATTCTATATAAAAATCAGGTCTTTAAGGATTTATTAATTGGTGATAAAACCAAAGGGTTTGTCATGAAAAAAAGAAGTGATGGCAAACTGGATATAGCTCTTCAGAGATCAGGATACGAATATAAAGATCAGTTTGTTGAAAAAATTCTAAATGAATTGAAGGTTAATAATGGTATCCTAAATCTACATGACAAAAGTAAACCTGAAGATATCCAGTTTTTGCTTCAAATGAGCAAAAAGAACTTTAAAAAAGCTGTAGGATTTCTTTACAAATACAGGTTAATTGAAATTAAATCAGACTGCATTCAGCTGATAGATAAATCTTAAAAGAATTCATTCATGACTTGATTTCATAGGATTCCAAATCACTCATATTTTTTGACTTCAACCATTGCATACTTACATAGGTGAAAAGCAATCCAGAAGCAAAAGCTTCGATAAAAATCAAACCAACCATACCTGGGATATTCATATATTCCCCCTGGGGTTCTACATTGACAATCTCATTAAAGAAATCAGGGTAAAGGTTAAGATACAATAAAATAAATCCACTAAAACTGATTGCAACCGTTAACGATGTAATTAAACCCAATCCTATTCCTTTCAGAAACTCAAACCGGTTTTTCTTGAAATCCTTATATGTTTTCAATGACAGGTAGATACCAACAAACATTATTAGAGCATTTAAAGCCCTCAGTTCAATGTTATGAGCTAAACCAAAACCTCTCATTGTAAGGAAATAGACAATCAATAAAACTGTTGTAGTCAAACCAAAAACAATCCCTCTCTTTTCTACAGTATTCATAATAATTGTGTTTGTATAGATAAGAGATAATTAAGTTAATTGTTTAACTTTTATTTATTTTAATTAAACAAAAAGACTAATAATAAAATTTCTCCTTGTAGAAAATTCGACTTTCAAGTCCATTGATTGTTACATCTATTATTGGACGTTTATTCTGAAATGTAATATTGAAAATACCATAATTCTTTTGACCAATCAAAGAGCTAATTCGCAAATCATTCAGCTCTTCTTCTACTTGTTCATAACTATGGGTCAGTCCACTGGATGTAACATCAATGACTGGGTAATCAAGTCCCTCCAATTCCAACTTTGATACTTCACCAATATGTCTGTCTCCACTTATCATTATTAACCCTTTCGGTTTCTTGTTTTTCAGTAGCTCCAACAATCTTTTTCTCTCATTTGGGAAATTTGCCCATTTCTCAAACCTATGTTGTGCTGATAAAAACTGGATACCATTTCCAATGATATGCACATCCGCTTTTGAATCAGTAAGCTCATCTTCCAGCCATTTCCATTGCTCTTCACCCAGAATAGTTCCCTCCATATTGGGTTGGTAAACTCCATCCACCCTGTATATTGTATCCCGGTGATATCGTGAGTCCAGCAAAATTACTTTTATGAGCTTTTCCTGAAATTCATAAGTATTTGATGAATAAACACCTTTTCTACTTCTAACAGGGTTTTTATCACTCATTTGCATAAAGTCACAAAATGCCTGCTGGCTCTCTTCCCTTATTGGGTTTCCTATTCCACCGTCATTTACTCCATAATCATGATCATCCCAGGTACCGATTACAGGAGTAACTCCAATGAATTTTTTATAAGAGCTGTTTTCTAGTTGAGTTTGATATTTTTCCCGGAGAACTTCAGGATCCTTAGAATCTCCATAAATATTATCTCCCAGCCATATCCACAGGTCAGGATTGTAATTTAAAATCTCCTCCCACATCGGTTGAGGCTGATCTTCTTTGTTACAGGAACCAAATGCTATTGTAAATGATTGTGCTTCAGAGGTTTGAGTATCACATGAACTGATAATAACAAAAGCAGGAATGAAAATAATAAGTAATTGTTTCATTCCTGCAAATTAGTGTAGTGCCTTTAAATTTCTGACAAGAGAATGTTAAGATTTTTTACCCGGAACACTAGGTCGAACTTCAATTTTACTTGGCAAAGTTCTTGGGTTCATTTTTAGAAGATCCCAAACCATTTGGCCCAGATCTTCTATCTGAATTTTCCATTCATCAGCATCATTAGGTACATGATTATTAAAATATGTAGCCACCGATCCAGGCATGATAGTGGTTACTTTAATTCCATAATTTCGTAAATCCAGCATTACAGATTGCGTAAAACCAGTTAATCCAAACTTACTTGCATTATAGGCCGCTCCACCCGCAAAGAAATTTGTCCCTGCAAGACTGGAGATCGTAAAGATGTATCCTTCTGTTTTTTTCAATGAACTTAGTGCCGCTTTTATTGTATAAAAAACACCCGTAAGGTTAATATCAATTGTATCATTCCATTGCTCAACGGTCATATCTTCAATTGAAGCAAAATTCCCTACTCCGGCGTTTGCTATCAAAACATCTATCTCGCCATTTTCTCTGATTGCCTTTTCTACAGCACTTTTTTGTTCTTCAAAAGATCTGACATCTGTAGAGATACCCAGTACTTTTCCTTTACCGATATTCTTAAGTTCCTTGACTGCAGAATCGAGAGAATCTTTATTTCTACCTGTTATTGTCACATTCAGTCCCTGGATCAAAAGTTCCCGGGCAATTCCAAATCCGATTCCTTTACTTCCTCCTGTGATAAATGCATGTGTATATTTCATAATTTGTATTTTATGTTCTAACTATTTTAAGATTTCTTAGTTACTATAACTGTATGGAATCTTTCATAGTTCTTATTTTCTTACTTAAAACCACAGTATTTCTAGGTTCGTTTGCTGCTATATTCTTTTTAACCAGAAGAAAAAGAAAATCAGACCTTCAATTAAAGCAGTTTATCCGTAATGTCGATTATAAGGGAACAATCAAAGATGCACAAATCAACACGATAGATGTGTTCGATAAATTACCTATCATTCATAATTAAGATTAGGTGAACTAGAATTCACTATATTTACCTAAAATATGGTTGATGAAAGACATTCATAAAAAGAAACTTACTCATTATTTTAATGTCCTCGACAGCAACAGAAATGGTGTACTTCAGGAAGACGATTTTATCACAATTGGTGAAAATGTTTGTTTAAACTTGGGTTTACCCTTATCTGGAACAGAATACGATTTTTTTGTAAAGAAATGTAAAGAGATGTTCGAGATTCTTAAAAAAGATCTCGATAAAGATCACAATAATGCTGTTGATCTTGATGAGTGGCTTTTTTATTGGGAAAAATTCATTTTTACAGATAAGAACGTAGATCTTCTTAAAAAATATGTTGCCTTAACAGTAAAGTTTGTATTTGATCTATATGATGTGGATAAAGACGGGCTTATCACCACAGACGAATATACTGACATGTTCACAATTTACGGTATTCCAGTCGTCTATTCCGCGAAAAGTTTTGTAAAACTGGATGTCAATAAAGACGGTGTAATTTCAAAAGACGAACTGGTAAAAGCAGTTAAGGATTACTTTGTATCAAGTAATCCAGATACACCGGGCAACTGGATTTTTGGTAATTACGAAACCGGTTCTTTAGACGGTTAAGTACTCTGTCTTACTATCAACTCTGGTTCAAGAATGATTTTTTGAGTTTCTGAACCATTTAACCTATCATACAATAAACTAAAAGCAGTTTTTCCCATATCAAAAGGATGTTGAGATACTGTTGTTAAAGTGGGATCGGTCAATTCTGTCATAGATCTATTGTCAAATCCTACTATCTTACAATCCTCCGGAATGCTTTTGTCAAAATCCTTTAAAACAGATAAAAGATTTGCTGCAATTCTATCATTGAAACAAAAAAATCCATCAGGGAATGGTTTCATTTTCTTTAGTTCTCTACTAAATGAATCTTTTTCAGAATATACAATGTGGCTTACAGTATTATTGTGTTCTTCAATCATTTCCCTGAAACCATTGAATCTCAACTGATCATTCTGGTAATTTTTGTCAAAAGCTACGTAACACAGGTTCTTACATCCTTTTTCTATCAGGTGCTGAGCAGCTATTTTACCTCCTTTCTGATTGTCAATGGTAACAGAAGAATAGGGATAATCGTAGTTTACCCTATCAAAAAGGACTAACGGTTTGTTTACTTCCTTGATTAATTCAAAATGATTGTTTGTCAATTCTAGTTTTGCTGATGAAACAAGAAATCCATCAACATTTATATCTAAAAGTGACCTGATTAATCTTTCTTCTTTTTCAATTGAATCGTTGGCATGCGTAACTAATATATTATAATCAGTTTCATTTGAGACAGATTCTATCCCTGCAAAAATCTTTGAAAAAAACTCATCATCCATGTTGGGGATGATCAATCCAATTAAGAAAGATTTTTGTCTTTTTAATCCTAAAGCAATAGGATTTGGCTTGTATCCATACTCTTTAGCCAGCTTTTTAACGTATTCTGACTTTTCTGTACCAACTCCATATTCATCATTAAGCAAACGAGATACTGTTGATGGAGATATTCCGGCAATTTTGGCGAGTTGTTTTAGATTAATTGGCTTTTTCATTTCTAAGCTTTAACAATGAAGTTAAAAAGCATTATGAAATTTATCAAGCAATAGGTAACTATATTGAAAAGTATTCATAAATACTTTATAAAAACATAATGATTCATAAAGATACTTGAAATAAATATCAATTATAATAATCAGGCAACCTTAACAATAAATATTATTTATTGACAGATTAAGAATATAAATTTGTCTTATGACCTTAAATCAATTGAGATATGCCATTGAATTAGAGAAGAAGGGTTCATTTAAAAAGGCCGCTGATTCTCTGGAAATAAGTCAGCCTGCACTAAGTCTTCAGATTCAAAAACTGGAAGAAGAGCTGGGCATTATATTATTTGATCGGAAGTCATCACCAATCCAAACAACTGATGATGGGAAGCTATTTATTGTCAGAGCTGAAGAAATAATTTCAGGTGTTGATAACTTATCTGAGTTTGTTACCGAGAAAAAAAGGGATTTTGGTGGTTTACTAAAAGTTGGTGTCATTCCTACATTAGCTCCGTATTTAATTCCACTATTTGTCAAAGATCTTCAAAAAGACTATCCAAATCTTGAGCTTGATTTTCAGGAACTTATAACTGAAAATATTATAAAAGAAGTAAGAAACGGTTCTCTGGATGCTGGCATAATCTCTACTCCTATAGATGTATATGGAATTAAACATGATGTGCTTTTTTATGAAAAATTTTTCCTTTATGTATCGGAGACTCAGGAAAATACCAAACATATAGACCTTCAGACTATAGAATACAATAAGCTTTGGATTTTAAATGAGGGAAATTGCTTTCGAGACCAAATCAATGATTTTTGTAATGTTAATGAAATCAATAAAAACAAAAAATTTATATTTAAAAGTAACTCAATCGATGCTTTAATAAGGATGGTCGATACGGTTGGCGGAATGACTATTCTTCCTGAATTGACTACATTAGTATTAAGTGAAGAACAGGAAAATAGAATTGGTGTTCTTGAACAAAAAGCACGAGAAATTAGCATTATTACAAGACAGATTGAATACAAAAGTCGGTTTATTGAGAAACTGACAGAATATATTAAAAAGAATATTCCTAAACCATTACTTACAAATACTAACCTTGAAATTGTTGACCCTGGAATAAATATCATTTAACTAACAATAACATGAAATCTCTTGCATTTTTTTTATTATCAATTGCTCTCATACTCCACGGTTGTGGCACAAAAAAGGAGAAAGCAGAGAATAAGAAACCTGAATTTGAACAGAAGATTGATAGCTTCAATTACACTCGAATTAAGCCACAGAATGGACAGCTTTATGCAACGATAGTATTAGGTTCATCAGGTCTGGACGCATTTATCATAAATGCTGATTCAAGTGACAACTGGGAACTAATCAAATCTATGTATGGTGAAAGTAATATTATAACTGATGAAGCTGCTTCAAAAAGTAATATTCAGCAAATGGGTTCATATATTGAAGAATTTGAAGCAAATGGAGTCAGGCAAAAAAATACATACCTGGTTGTAAGCAGCAGTGCCGTGAAAAATAACTCTGTCAAAAGTCTAATCAGTCACCTGGATACTATGGATTATATTCAAACGAAAATAGTCTCTGAAGATGAAGAGTCTTTTTTCGCATTAAAAGCATTATTACCACCTGAATTCATTGATGAAGCATATACTATGGATATCGGTTCAGGAAACACTAAGCTCTCATGGTTTGAAGACGCTATTATTGAAAGCGAAATTATGTATGGATCTAATTTTCACTTGAATAATCTTGACAAGGAAGAAGTTCTATCAAACATCAAAAAATCTCTAAAATCAATACCAGAAAAAAAACGAAATTTCTGTTTTATTATAGGTGGGGCTGTCTATGAAATTATTAAAAATGAAAGAGTCGAAGGTAATCGCTACACTGTATTAAAGGATTTAAATACTTATAGTCCAGAAACAAAGAAAGGCCAAAATGGATTAATGTTCCTGTCAACAATGGAAGACGAGCTAAAAACTCAAAACTTTATTTTCGACTGGGAAAGTAACTTTGGGATTGGCTATCTATTAACCATAAACTAGTTAGTAAAAAGATCTTTAAATAAAAAAAGGGATCAAAACGATCCCTTTATTCTCCAAAACAATTAATTAGTTTATTTTTTTATTTGATCAACGATGGCTTTAAAAGCGTCAGGATTGTTCATGGCCAGATCTGCAAGAACTTTTCTATTGATATCAATATTATTTTCTTTTAGTAAGCCCATGAATTTTGAATATGATAGATCATATTCTCTAACTCCTGCATTGATTCTTTGAATCCATAATGCCCTGAATTCTCTTTTCTTTGCTTTTCTATCACGGTAAGCATACTGCCAGCCTTTTTCAATACTGTTTTTTGCTACCGTCCAAACATTTTTTCTTCTACCAAAAGAGCCTTTGGCGTTTTTCAACATTTTCTTTCGCCTTGCTCTCGATGCTACGTGATTTACTGATCTCATTAAATTTTTAATTTTTGACTACTGGCGCTATTCTGTTTAAGTCTTAATACCAGTGGTCGGGTTTTACATTTAACCTGTTAGATGTTAAGCAAATGCTTAACATTCTTTTCATCACTCTTGTGAACTAAAGTCGCATGAGTAAGATTTCTTTTTTGCTTTGTTTCTTTCTTAGTAAGGATATGGCTTTTGAAAGCATGCTTTCTTTTGATTTTACCTTTTCCAGTAAGTTTGAAACGCTTTTTAGCACTTGAATTTGTTTTTACTTTCGGCATTTCTAATCTATTTTTTCTTTAATTGCTTAGGAGACAACATTAATATCATTCGTTTTCCTTCCAGTTTTGGCAATTGCTCAACTTTAGCTTCTTCTTCGAGAGCCTGGGCAAATTTTAGGAGAAGTATTTCTCCTCTTTCTTTAAATACAATTGTACGACCTACGAAATGTACATAAGCCTTAACTTTTGCACCTTCCTCCAGAAACTTCTTGGCGTGATTTAATTTAAAATTAAAATCATGATCATCGGTGTTTGGCCCAAATCGTATTTCTTTTACGACAGTTTTTTGAGCATTCGCCTTGATCTCTTTCTGTCTCTTTTTCTGTTCGTACTTAAACTTAGAATAGTCAACAACTTTGCAAACCGGGGGATCGGCTTTAGGTGAAATCTCTACTAAATCAAGGCCTTGCTCATTTGCAATTTTTAATGCCTGACTTAAGGGATATACATCCACTTTAACGTTATCACCAACTACCCTTACCGGATCAGCTTTGATGTTTTCGTTCACTTTATAAGGCTCTTCTCTCCTGCCTCTGGGAACGAATCTTTTCTTTTGTCTAATTGTATTCCTCCTTTTTTAGTTCAACCATTGAAAAACGGAACGCAAATATCAACATAAATTTTTCTATTTTAAAAGAATATCAGGATTTAAGAAGATTTTGAACAGTTTTATTGAAAAAATCTTCAAAGTCCATCCTTACGGTAGGGTCTGCGTTCTCATT
>CAYTFO010000074.1:0-13850 GCA_964437135.1 uncultured Roseivirgaceae bacterium
TTAGAAAATTTCGATTGCAGATTTGGTTTTTATCACAGAATCTTTGTGGTATAGCAAAAAGAAGCCTGAGATAGAAAACCTCAGGCTTCGAAAGTATTTTTCACAGGACCCTACAATAGAAATCAAGAACATCCATGGAGTAGGGTTTATGATGAAGCACTGATTATTTATCTTTTACTATCTTTTTTGTTGTTCTCTTATCTCCTGATTTTATTTCAAGCAGATACATTCCCGGATTCTGGCTTTGCATGTCGATAGTTTCATGAAAAATTCCTCTGAATCTCTCATAAGATGTTTCAAAAATGGTCTTACCTTCTAAATCAAAAACCCTGACGCTCAATGGACCTTCTTCATCTATTTTGAATCTCAATTTCAATCTCTCTGAACTTGGATTTGGATAAAATGAAAGATCTTCCAATTGTAATTCTTCCTCTGGTTTCACCCTACCTTTTTTACCAAAATCGTCTTCATCTACTTCCTCAACTTTCAAATCACCATCCATTTCAATTATAATATGGTTACGGTGAACTTCACGCATCTCAGATTCGAGACTCTTTCGAACTTCTTCCAGCTCTTTGACCAAATCTTCTCTTTCCATTCTATTGAGTTCTTCTTCTACTTTTCTGAGGCTTTTCTCAATTTCATCTTTTTTTGAATCCATCTCCTTTCGAATTATCACTTCCATTTCTCTCATCTCTTCCTCATCAATCCAATCAAAATTTTGATTATTATCGAAAAATCTAAAAGAGAAAGGCTCTCCGTCGTCATTCATTCTGTCAATCTCAATGAATATATCCTCATCCCGATCTGACTTAAAATGAAATTTAGTATCATCTCCTGCAAAATCTTTATACTCTGGATCAGCCAGCATCTCCTCTCTTGAATTATAAGACTTCTCGAAAACCTCAGTCTTTCCGTCTATCTCCCTGGTAATTTTAATATTTATTTTTCCTTCCTCTTTTTTTTGAGCCTGAGTGCTAGTCACACAAAAAATAGCAATAAGCGCTCCTAACAAAATAGTGTAAATCTTTTTCACGACCTTTTATTGTTTGTTTATGCTAAAGTACGTGGGATAGGTGTACAGGACTGTTAAAAGGCGGTTAATGATTGTTAAAAATGGTTAAGCATCCATCCTACTGACATTTCTCATCGTAAATTTGAATATATGAGTTCGGTGAGGATCAGATGGATCATAGGTTTAATGACTGTAGCATTGCTGGGATTGGTGGCTTTTCAGGGTTACTGGCTCAATAGTGTAATTACAGCCAACGAGGAAGAGTTTAAACGGAATGTAATGGCTTCATTGAGGGAAGTTTCACAAAAACTTGAGCAGATTGAGGCATTACATATACTTAAAGAACAAGCAAGACAACAACAGTTTTATCAACAAATACGATCACAGACTCCGGTGATCATCGATCAGGGAACTAACAACACGGTTGTATTTAGATGGGGCGATACCATTCAGGGTCAGGAGGGCGGTTTTGAGTTTTCTTATATAATGGAAGCAACCAGTGAAGATCCCGGTCTCTATGAAGATAAGACCTTAGAAAGTAATATAAAGCAAAGGGAATTGCCGGAAAAACCAGATGAAAAGGCACTAATTGAAGAAGAGGAGGCGCTCCATAATCAACAAAAGAGATTACAGGATGCGGTTGAGAAAATGTCAAGAAGATCCGAAACTATGATCACTGTAATGGAAGAAATGATGCTACCAAAGCAAATCCTCAGAAAGAGGATCGATAGGGAGGTTGTTGATTCACTCTTACGTAACGAACTAGCCAACAGAGGTATAAATCTTGGTTATGAATTTGGAGTTTTACAACCTCAGAGGAACAGATTTGTGGCTCTAACTAACCCCAATTCACAACAAAAATTATTGGAATCGGGCTTTCAGGTCAATCTTTTTCCGAATGATGTAATGAATGACCTCAGTTATTTACTTGTAGATTTTCCAGGAAAGAATAGGTATCTAAAAAGAAAAATCCTTTTGACGGTATCAAGTTCAGGTATTTTGATGTTGATCATCCTGGGTGTTTTTGCATATGCGATTCAAATAATACTTAAGCAAAAGAAGTTGTCAGAAATGAAAACTGACTTCATCAACAACATGACTCATGAGTTAAAAACACCAATCGCGACAATTGGATTAGCTGTGGAGGCTTTACAGGATAATGCGATACAACAGGTTGACACCATGAGGCACAGATACCTTGGAATGATTGGAGAGGAAAATAAGCGGCTTGGATCACAAGTAGAGAGAGTTCTTCAAATGGCAAGAATTGATAGAAATGAAATAAAGCTAAACAAGGAAGAACTTGATTTACATTCACTGATAAACGATGCAGTAGAAAAGATATCCTTACAGGTGGAACATAAAAGAGGAGAAACTAAAACCATTCTTAATGCAGATAGAAGCAATATTTATGCCGATGAAACTCACATGCTAAATGTTCTGCTCAATCTTCTGGAAAATGCTATTAAGTATTCCAAAGAGGCGCCTTCAATAATGGTACGTACAGAAAGCTTCAAGAATTATATTCAATTATATGTAAAAGATCGAGGGGTAGGAATGAAAAAAGAAGCCATAAAACATATTTTTGATAAGTTTTACAGGGTACCGACCGGGAATGTTCATGATGTCAAGGGGTATGGGTTAGGATTACCATATGTTAAAAGCATTATCGAAGAACATGGAGGTTCGATCAATGTTGAAAGTGAACCGGGAAAAGGAAGTAACTTTATTATTAAATTGCCATTAAGTCATGAGTAAAACAAAGCTTCTTGTTGTTGAAGATGATCCAAATCTTGGCCAGATTTTAAGTGAATATCTAAATCTAAAAGGTTATGAAACGACACTAAAACAAGATGGTGAAGAAGGACTAAAGGCATTTTACGATGAAGTATTTGATCTATGCATTCTTGATTTGATGATGCCAAAGAAGGATGGATTCACTCTGGCAACTGAAATCCGACAGGTAAATGCAGACATACCAATCATCTTTCTTACAGCCAAATCCATGAAAGAAGACATAATTAAAGGATTTCAATTAGGAGCCGATGATTACGTAACAAAACCATTTAGCATGGAAGAGCTCCTGATGAGAATTCAGGCTGTTTTAAAAAGATCCAGTAAAGAAGATAACCGTCAAAATGTAAGCGGGACCATTCAAATTGGAAAGTTTACCTACAATTATGATCAAAATTTACTGAAGAGTTCAGAAAAGACAATAAAGCTTACCACGAAAGAGAATGAGTTATTGCGATTGTTTATCGAGCACCTTAATCATACGGTAAACCGCAGTGTAGCATTGAAAAAAATCTGGAAAGATGATAGTTATTTCAATGCCAGATCTATGGATGTTTACATTGCAAAGCTCAGAAAATACCTAAAAGAAGACGAATCTCTCAACTTATTGACCGTTCATGGAGAAGGTTTTAAGTTAGTTCAGGCATAATTCTCAATACTTATTTATATTTGCGACGTTTTCAATAAATTAACAAAGTCTTTACAGATATTAAAGGCTTATTGCTTTTTTTTTAGGTATATTACAAAAAAAATACTATGCAATTAGTTCCTTCTATAACGGTAATTAATGGTCGTACGGCGAGATTAAAGCAAGGTGATTATAAAAATGAAAAGGTCTATGATATATCACCTTTAGATGTTGCTAAGCAATTTGAGGATCATGGAATTACACGTTTGCACCTCGTTGACCTTGATGGAGCTAAAAAAGGGGCAATTGTAAATAGTTCAACCCTGGAGTTGATAACAGGGTACACAGATTTAAATGTAAATTTTTCAGGAGGCCTTCACACAGATGGAGATGTGCTGAAAGCATTTGAGAGTGGTGCGGAGAGTATCACAGCGGCAACAGTTTCAGTTTATAATAAAGAATTATTCTCTTCCTGGATCATGTCTTATGGTAGAGAAAAAATCGCACTCGGAGCTGATTCACTAAATGGATTTATTAGAGTAGGCGGATGGCAAAAAGAGACCAAGATCAAACTTCTAGATCATATTTCTTACTACCACGAGAGAGGCCTTAAATATCTAAAGACTACCGAAATCTCAAGAGATGGGGTTATGGAAGGTCCGGCTTTTGATTTATATAAAGAACTCACCAACGAATTTCCTGATTTGATGCTATATGCCAGCGGAGGTGTAAGAAGTTTGGACGACATCAAACGACTTCATGATGCGGGTGTATTTGGAGTAATCTTTGGCCGTGCATTTTACGAAGGAAAAATAACTCTTAAGGAACTAGAGAGCTTTGCAGCTACAGAAAATGCTTAATCTGTAATAAAGGGATCTGCATTTTCATACTTAATTCTATTTTCATATTTGTATTTGTATATGAAATAGAATAAATAATTCAATTTTGAAAATGATGTGAAAGATGTTTCGTTCTGCTGAGTAGAAATAGAATCCTTTTCAAGACCCTCTTCAGTAATAACACCACCATTGTAACCTTCAGCCATAGGGGAGTAAAAAGGAACTTTTAATTCTTTAGATTTTTGTTGTTCCTTGTTCTTTTGTTCCTGCTTATTTTCATTTCCATTTGCAGCATTAGCGCCGAAACAGATCAGAAATAATGCAAATGATGATATGATAAGTTTAGATTTCAGAACTTTTAGGTTTTAATAACCAAACGGCAATATACCAATAAGGTTTTGGAAAAGAGGATAATTAACAGAATTAAACATCAATTTGTGCAACATACACCTTATTTTCTTAAACTAAATCAATAATGTATTGGAATAGTGATATATTATTTGTGTCCTTTTAACGAATCCTCCTTGTGTTCAAGATGTAGTATTTTATTAATGAAGAGCGTTTTAAGGGACATACACTTCTTTAGAAAGATCAACTGTAATACTATAGAACTTAAGGTTTACGGAGTCACTATCAAGTTCAAAATCTGCAGTTAATGTTTTATTTGAAAGATATAAAAAGCCGTAGTATTGTTCGCCCTCGAATTGAAAGCTTTGACCCGTGACATCAAATAGCTCATTAATTATCTTAACATTGTCTAAGGCGATATTAAAATACAAGATTTCGTCATCCATCTGACTGACCCTACCGGAAAATTGCATATCAACCGGATCGAGAAAGTTCTTTTGATAAGGAGGTGTCCATATTGCGAATGAGTTTGATCCTCCATTCATTCTGACTTCAATAACTGTTTCTTTGATTATCTGATCACTACCAAGTTTAACATTTCCCCGATACAAACCGGAATCAATTGTTCGCAGTTTATCTGCTACGATATCTTCAAAAGTTTTTGGTTCATTAATGCATCCAATACACATGAGTGGAAAAATAGGCACTGCAATCAACTGTGATAAGTTTGTTTTGAGGTACATGCTAATGCTTGTTTATTTACATCTTGTTGCATAACATTTGATAGCGATAAATATTTTGGTCCTGACGAAGCAAAGCTTATCAGGACAATGACCGAAGCGTCATTGGGTTGAAAGATCGGGTACTGATGATGCAAAGAATGTCAGTATCGAGACCTTAGAGTCTCAATTTGAAGCGTACGGCCAGTTGCGAACGGCCAGTTCGACGACCCCCTGAACCATATGACATAAAAAACCCTGACAAAACAAGTTTGTCAGGGTTGATATTTTGGTCCTGAAGAAACAAGGCTTATCAGGACAATGACCGAAGCGTCATTGGGGTGGAAGATCGGGTTCGAACCGACGACCCCCTGAACCACAATCAGGTGCTCTAACCAGCTGAGCTACAACCACCATTTTAAAAGGATTGCAAAGTTAATAGCTTAGATTAAATTAACAATACTATTATCGATCAAAAGTTAATCTCTGTCCTTTTATACTTTCATCAAACTGACCATTTGAATAGGCCAGATGCCCGCTCACAAATGTATGTTCAACCGATGACTTAAAGGTATGTTCTTCGAATGGTGACCATCCGCATTTTGCCAGAATATTAGATTTCTCAACTTTGAATTCCTTATTTAAATCAACTATTGCCAGATCGGCAAAATATCCTTCTCTTATATAACCACGATTTTCAATTTGAAAACAGGTAGCTACAGCATGTGCCGTTTTCTCAGCAATGAACTCTAGCGAAATTTTTCCCTGGTGATAGAAATCAAGTAATGCAATTAAAGAATGTTGAATCAACGGGCCACCGGAAGGGGCTTTCAAATACTTATTGTTTTTTTCTTCCAAAGTATGTGGAGCATGATCAGTTGCCAGGACATCAATTCGCCCATCTATTACTGCTTTCCAGATTTTTTCACGGTCATCAGCTGTCTTCACTGCCGGATTCCATTTTATAAAAGCACCTTTTTCTTTATAGTCTTTATCTGAAAACCAAAGGTGATGAGTACAGGCTTCTGAGGTTATTCTCTTTTCTTCCAGTGGAATGTCATTTCGGAATAACTCTGTTTCTTTTCCTGTTGAAATATGAAGAATATGGAGTCGGGTGTTATGCTTTTTTGCGATCTCCATTGCGAGAGATGAAGATATATAGCAAGCTTCAGCAGACCTAATCAAAGGATGCATTTCAAAAGGGATATCTTCACCATACTTGTCAATTGCCTCCTGAGTGTTTTTTCTGATTGTTGCCTCATCCTCACAGTGAGTTGCGATCAGAAGAGGTGCATTTGAAAACAAATTCTCAAGTGTTTGCTCATTATCAACCAACATATTTCCGGTTGAAGAACCCATGAAAATCTTTAAACCACAGACATTTTTGGGATCTGTCTTTAAGACCTCATTAATATTTTCATTTGAGGCGCCCATAAAAAAGGAATAGTTTGCCAGTGATTTTTCTTTTCCACGCTGGTATTTATCGGCCAAAAGCTCCTGAGTGAGTGTTTGCGGATTTACATTTGGCATTTCCATATACGAAGTAGTGCCTCCTGCTACTGCAGCCTTCGCTTCGGTGTAAATTTCTCCTTTATGCGTCAAACCCGGCTCTCTGAAATGAACCTGATCATCTATTAAGCCTGGGAAAATTGTCAAACCATCCAGACTCATTTCTTTTACATTTCCTTCCACAGAAATGCTTCCACCAATTTTCTGAATTTTCTGATCTTCAATTAGAATGTCCTGAACACTGACTTTACCTTCATTGACAATCTGAGCTCCTTTAAATAAATATTTCATTATTGATTATTTATTATATCAACAGTTATTCTTCCTTCCTGGTTTGCTACCTCCCATGCAGTATAGAAAACTAAATCTGCAATTTTTTTCATCTTCTGAAAATGAATCTTTTCAATTGTGTCTGATGGTTTATGATAATCTTCGTGAGTTCCGTTGAAATAAAAAATTATCGGAATATTATTTTTTGCAAAATTGTAATGATCAGATCTGTAATAGAATCTATTAGGATCATTTTCATCGTTATACTTATAATCCAACTCTAGATTAACTGTGTTTTTGTTAACTTCTTCAGATAACTCATGAAGTTCTGTCGATAACTTATCAGAACCAATTAAATAGATGTAGTTAGGGTTTTCGCTGTGCTTTTCATCGACCCTGCCAACCATATCAATGTTGAGGTTGGTTACCGTATTTTCTAAAGGAAAAATGGGATTATCAGTGTAATATTTTGATCCCAGCAGACCTTTTTCTTCACCTGAAACACACATGAACAAAATTGACCTTTTGGGGCCATTTCCGTTTTCTGCCGCGATAGAAAAGGCTTCTGCAAGCTCCATAACCGTAGTCGTTCCGGAACCGTCATCATCTGCACCGTTGTATATTTCACCATCTCTCATACCTAAATGATCGTAGTGAGAAGTAATTATCAGAAGTTCTTCCGGCTTTTCAGAACCCTCAAGATATCCCAAAACATTTTCGCTTACAAGGTCTTCAACCAACATATCAGCATTTAGGATAGCAGTGGATTCATCACCCCACTTCAATGATTCATATGATTTTTCAAAAAGGGTTGATGTCGTATTTCTACTTAGTACAGCTACAATTTCTGAATCCGGATCAAACTCCGTACGAAGCATTGGTTTTGAAAAAAGTGTTGAAAACCTGGAGTAAGAAAATTCCATTTCTTCATCACTTTCATTTATGATAAAGTAGCCTTTGATTTCATCTACGATTTTTTCCCGCATTTCATCCACATATCTGTTAGTGGTTACCACTATCTTATCTTTCAGGTTCAATCCACTGAAATCTTTACCATCTCCTACATATATGAGCTTGACATATTCCTCACCACGAGTTTCAGCTAATGACCGATATATGAAACCTTTAAGATTGTCGATCTGATTGTTGCCTTTTTTAAGGTAAATCTCATTCCATTGACCATTTTTAAAAATAAATTCCTGATAAAAATTCGATGTCGGATTATTTTCAACAGGCCCAACTAAGCCTAGTGACTCGAAATGTTCTGCAATATATTTTGCAGCTTTTTTTTGTCCGATTTCACCGGTCTCTCTGCCTTCGAGACTGTCAGCTGCCAATACACTTAATCTTGCTTTCAGGTCTTTGGTAGTAATAGTTTTAGCAAATTTTTTAGCGGTTTTCAACTGCCCATGAGCTATGAAGATCAACCCCATTGAAAAGAATAAAAGAATAAATTTTTTCATTAAGTCCTTATTTAAAATTTAAAGTTAATATCTCGATCTGTAAACGAATGTATTTTAGTCTTTTTTTGAACCTTTTTTAATGACAAATCATTTTACCTTTGCAACCCAATTTAGAACGATATACAGACGGTAAATGAAGATTGATTTAAACGCAAGAATTCCTTTTGAAAACAGGCACAATGGACCTGATCAAACGGAAATTGAGGAGATGTTGAAAACCCTTGGTGTTGAAACTCTTGATCAGTTAATAGAGGAAATTATTCCTGCTAATATCCGGATGAAAAGTCCGATGAATCTGCCCAAAGCGAAAAGTGAATTTAGGTATTTGCACGATTTACGTAAAGTAGCTTCGAAAAATACGATAGCCTGTAATTTTATTGGACAGGGCTATTACGGTACAGTTGTGCCGGGAGTGATTTTAAGAAATATTCTTGAAAATCCGGGATGGTACACAGCCTACACTCCCTATCAGGCTGAAATAGCACAGGGAAGACTTGAGGCATTGATCAATTTTCAGACCATGGTAACCGAACTGACAGGTATGGAAATCGCAAATGCTTCACTTCTTGATGAAGCAACAGCTGCAGCCGAAGCTATTTCCATGTTGGCCGGAGCGAGAAAAGGAGCTAAGAAAAATGCAAATACGTTTGTTGTCGACCAAAATGTGTTTCCACAGGTCCTGGAGGTTATGAAGACCCGTGCTATACCTCAGTCAATCAATATTGAAATTACCGACTTGTCAAAAGTTGACATCACTCGTGAAGATATATTTGGTGTTTATTTCCAGTACTCAAACAACGATGGAAATTATGTGGACTGGTCTTCATTTGTTGCTTCAGCAAAAGAGAATGAATTATTTGTAGCTGCAGGCTCTGATTTACTCGGTTTGACCCTTTACACACCTCCGGGAGAATGGGGTGTTGATGTAGTGGTAGGGACTACTCAAAGGTTAGGTGTTCCAAAAGGTTTTGGAGGACCCCACGCAGCTTATTTTGCAACCAGAGAGAAATTTAAAAGATCCATCCCGGGAAGAATAATCGGGGTATCCAAAGATAAAGAAGGGCATAATGCGTATCGAATGGCTCTTCAAACACGCGAGCAACATATTAAAAGGGAAAGAGCAACTTCTAATATTTGTACAGCCCAGGTGCTTTTAGCTGTAATGTCTTCAATGTATGCGGTCTATCATGGGCCTAACGGACTCAAACAAATTTCGAGAAGGATTCATGGTCTGGCTTTCGAAACAGCAAATAAGCTTAAAGAACTGGGTTTGAATAATCAAAATGAAGTTTATTTTGATACACTCAAGGTTACTGGAGTTGATAGCGGTAAAGTAAAAGAAATTGCACTATCGAAGGATGTGAATTTCAGGTATTTTGAAGACGGCACCATTGGCGTTTCATTCGATGAAACACATAATACAGGAGATGTCAGGTTAGTCACTGATATTTTCGCAGAGGCAACAGGAAAGAGTACTTCCGAAATTAATGAGACCACTGAAATTAACGTTTCTGAAAAGCTGGCAAGAAAAAGCAGTTTCATGGAACATCCGGTTTTCAACTCGTTTCAGAGCGAGCATGAAATGTTAAGGTACATCAAAAAGCTAGAGAACAAAGATCTTTCACTGGTTCATTCGATGATTTCATTGGGATCATGTACAATGAAATTGAATGCTACGACAGAAATGATTCCTGTGACGTGGCCGGAGTTTGGAAATATACATCCATTTGCTCCTGAATCTCAGACTGCAGGTTACCAACAATTATTGACTGAATTGCATGACTGGCTGGTTGAAATAACAGGATTTGATGCAATCTCTTTACAACCAAATAGTGGTGCGCAGGGTGAATATTCGGGATTGATGGTGATCAGAGCACATCATTTGCATAATGGAGATACACAGCGAAATGTTGCATTGATACCAAATTCTGCACACGGAACAAACCCTGCTAGTGCAGTTATGGCGGGAATGAAAGTAGTGATTGTGGGAACTGATGATCATGGAAATATTGATGTCGAGGATCTAAAAGCCAAGGCAGAACATTATTCAAATGAATTGTCAGCATTAATGGTTACCTATCCTTCCACGCATGGTGTATTTGAAGAAGCAATTAATGAAATCTGTGACATCATACATCAACATGGTGGGCAGGTTTACATGGACGGAGCCAATATGAATGCACAGGTAGGTCTGACCTCTCCTGCAATAATTGGAGCAGACGTTTGTCACCTGAATCTACATAAAACATTCTGTATCCCTCATGGAGGTGGAGGACCAGGCATGGGTCCAATTGGGGTAGCAAAACATCTTACTCCGTTTTTGCCACAACAAGGTGAACATGGTATTTCTGCAGTATCGGCAGCACCTTATGGTTCAGCAAGTATTTTACCTATTTCCCATGCATACATATCACTGATGGGAGGAGAGGGCCTCACTAGAGCAACTAAAATAGCCATGCTTAATGCCAACTATATAGGAAAGCGACTGGAAGATCATTATCCAATACTATATAAAGGATCAAAAGGTAGAAATGCACACGAACTTATTATCGACTGCAGGGATTTCAAAACAGCAGGAATTGAAGTTGAGGATATCGCTAAAAGATTGATGGATTACGGGTATCATGCACCTACAGTTTCATTCCCGGTTCCTGGAACAATGATGATCGAACCAACTGAAAGTGAAACTAAAGCAGAATTGGACAGATTCTGTGAGGCGATGATCAGTATCAGAAGTGAAATTTCTGATGTAGAGGATGGCGTAGTGGATAAAGAAAATAATTTGCTCAAAAATGCTCCTCATACACAAAGAGTAATAATTGCAGATGAGTGGAAATATCCATACACAAGGTCTGAAGCAGCATTCCCTTTAGATGAACTGAAGTTCAATAAATTCTGGCCTTCAGTTAGCAGAATCGATAGTGCTTACGGAGATAGAAACCTGATGTGTAGCTGTGTGCCAATTTCTGAATATACAGAAGAGGAAATGGCCGAGACAGAAGTATAATCAAAGTGGTTTAAATCTTTAGAGAAATAAAAAGCGCCTCCAAATTAATTTGGAGGCGCTTTTTTTATAAACTTATTCAAGAGCTTAAATTTTAAAAAGCACCAAACATTACAGCCCCTCAACTACTCTTTTCAGTTTACTCTGAACATCCCCTGCTATTTCGTTAAGATTCTCATTCTGCACAGAAATCATAGAAGCCACCGGGTCAACCGCTGAAACTTCGATTTCTCCGTTATCATTTTCCTGAACTATTACGTTACAAGGTAAAAAAACACCGATATTTTCTTCCTCAGTCAAAGCTTTGTGGGCAAAACCAGGGTTGCAGGCCCCCAATATCTTGTACTTTCTAAAATCCACATCGATTTTGTTCTTTAGCGTGGATTTTATATCAATTTCGGTTAAAACACCAAATCCTTCTGCTTTCAGATGTTCTGTGACTTTTCCAATTGCGTCATCAAAATCCACTTTTCCAAGATTTTTATTAAAGTAGTAGCTCATATTATTTATTCTTTAACTAGATGAACGAGTGAGTTTCATCTTGGTTTGTAACCATGGTTACTTTGTTAATGTCTTATGATTTTATTTTGAATCATAGAAATATATAGGAACCACTCGTCTGAACTTGACATAACGTCCTTCATGAAATGCAGGTTTGAAAGTTGGGATACTATCAAAAAGAACCAAAGCTCTTTCAACTAAAATATCGTTAGTAGTATATACTGGTTTAATGTTGGTTAACTGACCGGATTCATCAACCACATATTGAATGAGTACCTTTCCTTCCACCTCATTTTCGTATTCGATTTTTGAGGCTTTTACATTCAGGTAGTTCTCTAATCCTTCTTCATCTGCCTGGAAAACAGGCTCAACCATTGCCATATCAAATACTTCAGATCCATCGTAATTTACTTTTAGATAAATATTTTCAATAGGTTTTTCATTATATAAAGCAAAATATGTAACCAATGTATCCAATTTACTAAACATAAACTTACCAACCGTATAATCAATTCTATTTAGAAAATCACTTAATGATTCACGAGTTGAGTCTGCATTTTCAAAATACTTTCTTCCTACTTTAAAATAAAAGTATTCATCAGGGGCTGCAATCTGATTTTGAACGTCATCGGGAAGTTCCTCAAAATTCACAATGGTCGGGGGCAGTTTTTCAATATTTGTGTTCTTCACACAAGAAAAAGTGAAAATCAAAAATGGTATGAGTATAATTCTCAGTTTGATATTCATGTCATTCGGATTTAAGCTTCAACTTCCTCTATCTCAACTTCGATTCCCCCAACCCAGTGTGAAATAAGATTATAAACTGCACAACCAATAGCAGTGAATACAAAAACTATCGCAGCGTAAAAAAAGGGGACAATGAGGAATATTATTGCCGGAGAAATAGGGAGTTCACTAAATGGACCGGCATTGCCAAATGCGCTCATAAAAGCAAAAAGTGGCGCAATAAACACAAGCGACATAAAGAAATAGATAACAGCTGCAACTTTTGCAGTCTGGACAACACCAATTTTTTTAATTCTTCTTATGGTTCTTTGTTTTTGATAAATAACTGTTTGAAAATAATAGTAATAATTTGTTTTTCAAAATATTTTTTGGAGACAAGACCGGTTATCCAAAAATCATGTTGGTTTTTGATTTATATTTAGAAGTTCTTAACCTAAAACAAACATGATTCGATCGATTCAAACTATGCTGGTTCTACTACTGGCCACATTTACACTTGCTCAAAGTGCAAATGAATTTTTTCAACCTTTAAAATATAGAAATATAGGTCCTTTTCGAGGCGGACGATCCGTCGGCTCAAGTGGGGTTGTAGGAGACCCTTTGACTTATTATATGGGCACAACAGGCGGTGGACTCTGGAAAACGGAGGATGCCGGGCAGCAATGGACCAATATCTCTGATGGATTCTTTGAATTGGGTTCTGTTGGAGCTGTTGCAGTGTCGGAATCTGATCCAAATGTTGTGTACGTTGGGATGGGCGAACATGCACCAAGAGGGGTAATGACCTCCTACGGTGATGGAGTCTACAAGTCCATAGATGCCGGAAAGACCTGGAAGAAGATGGGCTTGGAAGCAACTCAGCATATTGCGAGGATCGTAATTCATCCCAGGAACCCCGATGTAGTGTACGTTGCTGCACAGGGAGCATTGCATGGACCCAACAAGGAAAGAGGAATTTATAAAACGACGGATGGAGGTGAGACCTGGAGAAATGTTTTGTTTGTCAATGATCT
>CAYTFO010000074.1:13860-16379 GCA_964437135.1 uncultured Roseivirgaceae bacterium
ACATCAACGAAAGCCCTGGATTGTAGTGAGTGGAGGCGAAGGAAGTGGTGTTTATAAATCTACTGATGGTGGAGAGACATGGAATAAAATCGAAAAAGGGCTTCCTGAAGAAAAAGGGAAAATGGCGATTGCGGTCAGCAGGGCCAATTCTAATAAGGTATATGCTTTAGTAGAAAGTGATTCCAGGCAGGAAAAAGGCGGACTGTTTGTTTCCAACAATGCAGGAGAAAGCTGGTCGAGGGTAAGTGATGATCATAGATTAATTCAAAGAGCTTGGTATTATATTGAAGTCTTTGCAGATCCGAATGATGAAAATACGGTCTATGTTTTGAGTGCCCCTGCTTTGCGATCTATAGATGGAGGAAAAACCTGGGAACGACTTTATGGGACACATGGAGACTATCATGATTTGTGGATTAATCCTAATAACTCAAAAAACATGGTGATATCCAACGATGGTGGGGCTGCGATTAGCTTCAACTTTGGGAAGACCTGGTCCACCCAGTCCAATATGCCTACAGCACAGATATATAGAGTAAGTGCAGATAACTTGTTCCCATATAATATCTATGGTGGACAGCAGGATAATACTTCTGTGAAAATTGCCAGTCTATCAACAGGGAGATGGAGCATTACGGAGCAGGACTGGACCTATGCAGCCGGAGGTGAAAGTGCATTTGTAGCCTTTGATCCTGATAATCCCACTTATACAATAGGTGGTAGCTATCTGGGAACTATCAATTTGTTGGACATGAAGTCAAAGGCCAATACATCCATTATGGCAGCGCCTATTCAATACCTGGGTAAGGCGGCACGCGACATGAAGTATCTCTACAACTGGAATGCTCCGATTATCGGTTCAGTGCATGAGCCTGGGACGTATTATCACTGTGCTCAGCTGGTGTTGAGAACTCGTGATTTGGGGAAAACATGGGAGGAAGTATCTCCTGACCTGACGAGAAATCAGGACGATAAGCAAGGTAAAGGTGGAGGCCCTTACACGGTAGAGGCAGTAGGGGCAGAGAACTACGGTACCATCAGCTACATAATCGAATCACCTCATGAGAAAGGTGTCTTTTACACGGGGAGTGATGATGGTTACGTGTATTTAACAAAAGATGGGGGAGAGAACTGGACGAATGTTACCCCAAAGGGATTACAGGAATGTTTAGTAAATGCTGTTGAAGTATCGCCTCATGATCCTGCAACAGTCTACATAGCGACAACCCGATATAAGTTCAATGACTACACACCAGCGATCTACAAGTCTACAAACTATGGTAAATCGTGGGTGAACATTAGTGAAGGAATACCTTCAGGAGCATTCACCAGAGTTATGAGGGAAGATAAAGATCGAAAAGACCTTTTGTATGCAGGAACAGAAAAAGGAATTTATATTTCATGGAATGGAGGTCAGTCATGGGAATCTTTTCAATTGAACATGCCAAAAACTCCGATTTTGGATTTGTTGGTGCATAAAGGAGACCTCATTGTAGCCACTTCGGGAAGATCGATATGGATTCTGGATGATCTTGGAGCCTTGTCACAATACAAAGCAGGAGCAAAAGAAGCGAAATTATTCAGACCGGAGGATGCTTTTTACGGCTACTGGGGAAGCCCATTAAGTGGAAATAGCAGTGAATTTGATGGAACCGACCCTTTTGATGGCGTCAATCCTGCCCGCGGAGTGGTAATGTACTATCAGCTTCCAAAGTTGGCAGATAGCATCAAGGTAAAGTTGGAGTTCAAAGATAGCAACGGTCGGGTAGTACGTTCAATATCTTCAAAAAGAGATCCAAATTATGTAGGATATGCAGGAGGACCCCCTTCTGAACCGACTGTTCCAAAATCAGAAGGACTGAATCGATTTGTTTGGGACATGGGCAGAGCCATTATACCGGGAGTTCCGAAAGTATACATCGAAGGAAACTTTAGAGGACATTCGGCCATTCCCGGAGATTATTCAGCTATTCTTTCCTATGGCGATACAGAGTTGACAACTGAGTTCAAAATTTTGGATAATCCATTGTATGATGTTAGTGCTGCTCAATACAAAGAATACGATGATTTTATGATCGATGCGGAAGCTAGGTTGACTATGATTCACAATCAGGTAAACAAGCTGAAAGACGCAGGAGATCAGTTGAACGGAGTTTTGTCAAAGCTGGAAAGAGATGATTACAAGGAGATTAAGAAGCAGGGAGAGGAGTTAACCAAATCTTTAAAAGACTGGGACGGTAAGATGGTGCAGCGATTATCAAAAGCATATGATGACGTAGAGAATTTTGAAAACGGCTGGACTGCAGAGTATATGTTTATGATCAATGCAACCGAAAGTAGTATTCCAAGACTAAATCAGTCTTCAATCGATCGGAAGAAGGAATTGGATGATCAGTGGGTTGGCTTTGAAAAGGAAGCAAAAGAGCTGGAGGAGAAAGTGAAGGAGTACAATAAGGCATTATGGAAAGCTGGAGTTGGGGCTGTGGTGGTGAAGTAATTTGCGTGGGTGTCGTACTAAG
>CAYTFO010000075.1:0-16308 GCA_964437135.1 uncultured Roseivirgaceae bacterium
AGAGAATGCCAGCGTATTCCCATCCGGACTTATTGCAGGATCAATAATCAAAGGCTGTCCTATGATATGAAAAAAGCTTAATAATGTAATAAAACTTACAAGTAGTTTATTCATGATTTTGGGTTTTATGTTAATGAGTTATAATAAATTCTTTCACTTACGTTCATCCAGTCTGCAACTTCTTTTTTAAACTTTGAATAAGCAGTGTACACTTTTCGTACAGACTCATCCTCAGCCGCGAGCTCATTGAGCATCTCTGTAGTTTTTTCCTTTAATGCATTTATTACTTCATCAGGGAACTTCACTAATTGAACTCCTTCTTCCTCGACAAGTTTTTTAAGATAGAAACCATTTTTTGCATCGAACTCAGCCATCATCCATCGGTTTAATCGATAGCAGGCAGTTTTGACTATTTCCTGTAGGTCGGTTGGCAGCGACTGAAATTTTGATTGGTTGACCAGCATTTCGAGTGCAGGACCTGGTTCATGCCATCCTGGATAGTAATAATATTGAGATACCTGGTGAAAGCCCATGCTATAATCGTGATAAGGCCCAATCCATTCCGTAGCATCTAATACTCCTCTCTCAAGATTGGTGTAAATTTCTCCTCCCGAAACCAACATAGGTGTTCCACCAGCTTTTGCCAGCACCTTCCCTCCTAATCCCGGAATCCTCATCTTTAATCCTTTCAGATCTTCTAGTGTATTGATTTTCTTATTAAACCATCCACCCATCTGAACCCCTGTATTCCCACAAATAATGGGCTGGATATCGTAAGGCTCATATAATTCTTCCCACAATTGTTGCCCTCCTCCAGAAATAATCCAGGACCCCATTTGTTGAGCATTCATCCCGAAAGGAACTGCCGCAAAAAAAGGTGATGCAGATAGTTTTCCCGCCCAATAATAAGCTGCACCGTGGTTCATTTCTACAGCTCCATTGCTTACTGCATCGAATCCTTCCAAAGCAGGTATTAATTCTCCTCCTCCGAAAACAGTAATTTCCATTCTTCCTCCGGACATCTTTTTGACCCACTCAGCAAGAAGCTTACAACCTTGCCCAACTACCGGAAAATTTGGTGGCCAGGTAGTGGTCATCTTCCACTTATATGTATTGTTATAATTTATGTAAGGGCCTGATGAGGTTTCATTCTTGTTTTCTGTACAGGATATGAGACCTGCTGCGGGCATTATTGCAGAAGCAAGTAGACCTTTTTCTATAAATTTTCGCCTTGACTTTTTGGGCATAGGATATTTGTCTTTCCGGACAACAAGTTAGTAAAATGACATCAAAGATTTTTGAGGTTTATACAAGAAGCAAATAAATGATTTAACCTGCTCTATTCATTAGCAGTTTAAAATGATCTTGTAAGGCCTCATTGAAAATAATTTAGTTCCAAACTGCATGCATCTTCCCAAGTATTCTAAGATTATAACAATAAAAAAATCCCGAACTATTGTCCGGGATTTTAATCCTTCTATCATTGGTAGTTTATCATAAATGAGTATATAAATTTTTCTCCGTTAAAATAAATCTGACCGAATGATTCAATGATTTATGATTTTATAGATTCTATTTTACAGTAGCAGCTTTTTTCATATCTTCAATTGCCTTCTTACCTGCTTCCGTCTGCTTTTTCACTGAATCATTTAAGATTTCTTTAGCCTCATCTAATTTTTTCGTCGCGATTTTCTCCCACTCATTTTTCTTTGTGTTGAAATCTTTCATCATTTTATCTCTTGTTCTTTTGCCGCTTCGGGGAGCAGTCAACATTCCAATTCCGAGTCCTGCACCAATACCCATTATTAGCGCAAATATCATTTTAAGTGCTTTCATAATTTTATATATTTTGGTTTACTTTATTTTACGATTCTGAAGAAAATGCGGACATCATCCAATGGTTTTTCTCTGTCTTTTTCACAAAGGATTTTACCATGTCTTCTGTACCACTATCACCATTATCAATTGCGTATTCGATTACTTTAAACATATACTCTAATAACACCTCGTAATCTCGAATAATTTCCTTTACCATCTCCATTGAAGTGAGATCTGTTCCTGATTCTTTGATTTCTGCAGCATCAAGATATTCTCTCATCGTGCTAAGTGGAGTTTGTCCAAATACTCTTATTCTTTCAGCGATATCATCTATCGCAACTTTCACATCATTGTACTGCTCTTCAAACTGCTCATGTACGTCGAAAAAATCTGCTCCCTTCACGTTCCAGTGAAAGTTTCTCAATTTTTGATAATGGACAGAGTAGTTGGCCAGTAATTGATTTAATGAATCTGTTATTTCTGCTGTTTGTAGCTTTGTATATCCTAGTTTCACGAATGATTTCTTTGTTTTAGAAACTTTTTCTTTCTCCATAATTCCGTTCGTACTCATAGTATCTAATTATTTATTTTTTGATTTTTGCTTAGTAAGGTGCCAAAACCATACCAGCGCCTCACTACGCCGAAAAATGCGGTTTATGCATAAACTTTTGGGGAATAAAAAAGAAAAGTGTAGAGTTTATTCTACAGTTAGGGGTTAATTGGAAAGTATATCTTAAAGGTCGTACCAATCCCCAGTTGACTTTCAACAGAAATACTTGTCTGATGAGCGTTCAATATATTTTGAACAGTGGTAAGTCCTAATCCGGTGCCCTGTTTTTTAGATGTAAAATAAGGTTCAAACAGGCCATCCAGGTCCTCTTCAGGAATACCATTTCCATTATCAGATATTTGCAAAAGAACATTATCATCCTCCTCCTGCACTGAAATTCTTAATACTCCCTTGTCTTCCTTCATTGCTTCAATAGCATTAATAAAAATGTTGGATAATGCAATTTCAATTTGCGATTCATCAATCATAAGTTGTGGTATTTCACTTTTAAGATCCATATCCAAACTCATATTTTTAAGCTTAATTCTATCTTCAATAAGGTTTACAGACTTTTCGATTACTCGTTCCAATGATTGTGACCGGAGCTTTACTTCTCTTGGTCTTGAGGAGTCGAGAAGATCATTGATCAGGTCACCTATTCTACTTGAGTTTCTTTCAATAATTGAAACATATAAATCAGCATCCTCAACTTTGTCTTCAATTTCATCTTTGAGTTGATCAAGTGCTAAAGAGAGGTTTGTAAGTGGATTTCTAACTTCATGTGCAATAGTCCTGGCAATTTTACCTGTCACATTTAACTTCTCTGCTCTTACCAATTGTCTATTTAGTTGTCTTCTTTTAGTAACATCTTTTATTACTCCCAGATAAGTGTAGCTGTTAGTTATTTTCTCATACGCACCAATGCAATTGATGATGCAAAATCTTTTATCACCATTTTGAGTAATCATGCTTAACTCATACTCTTCAACTCTATGATGATTTAAAAGCTGATCTTTAAATTGCTCAAAATCCAATGGGTTATAAAAAAATATTTCTAAACCTGTGTCAGTTTTTAAATTATCTATTTTGAAAATTTGTAAAAAGGAATGATTGACCTGTTCGATTGTAAATTCTGAATCAGCAGAGAATATCCCATCAATCGATTCTTCAAACAGCTGGTCAAATCTGCGTTTTTGCTGGTTTTTGTTAATTTCAGCAATTACTTCTTCCGAAATATCCCGAAACGTAACGGTAAGACCATCATTCAATTTTACAGCTGATATTCTAAAAATTTCATTGAGTGTTGATTCTTTAAATTCATGCTCAAACATCAAAGGTTGTTCATTTTGAATAACCTTTCTGAATTGTTCAAAAAGTACACTGGCTGAATCAGAAGAGAAGGCATTTTTTAAACTTGATATCTCTTTACTTCTACCTGATTTTTGGAGTATCTCAGTAGCTTTTGGATTAGCAAATATTACCTTAAAATCTATTAATTCACCTTCCTTATTTCTTATTGATTTAAGAGCAATTATTCCATCCAGTGAGCTTTCCAGTATGCTTTGAAATAGCTGTTCATTAAACTTCTCTGACATTCACTGATGTTTGTATATTTAAAGACTTCAATTTATTGTAAAGTGTTTTCCTATCTATCCCTAATATATGTGCTGCTTTAGATTTATTATTATTTGCATGCCTAAGTGCATTCAAAATAGCATTTTTTTCAGCTTTTTGAATAGCATCTTTTATTGTCATAACCCCGGTAAAATCTATATTGTCTGAGGTTTCATCCATATTGCTTTGCGAGAGCTCAGGAGGTAAACTAGCTGATGTAATCATACCATCTGCAGATAATAATACTGCTCTTTTTACCATATTCTTTAATTCCCGAAGATTACCGGGCCAGGGATACGCTGAGAAAATTTCATTTACTTCTTTGTCAATTTTGGGAACAGATTTTTTTAGTTCTTTTGCTGAATGTTTTAAGAAATGTTCAGTGAAATGAATTATATCTTTGGGTCTTTCCCTCAATGGAGTTATTTCTATTTTAAATTCATTTAATCTGTGATACAGATCCTCACGAAAGTTTCCGGCTTTTATCCCTTTTTTTAAGTCCTCATTTGTCGCAACGATGATTCTAACGTCAATAGGAATATCATTATTTCCACCTATTTTTTTTACCTTTTTCTCCTGTAACACCCTGAGCAACTTGACCTGGTTGTCATATGAAAGATTTCCGATTTCATCTAGAAATAGCGTACCGTTATTTGCAAGCTCAAAGGATCCTGTTTTGTCGGCTAAAGCACCTGTAAAGGATCCTTTTACATGACCAAAAAGTTCGCTTCCAGCCAGATCCTTTGGTAATGCTCCGCAATCAACTGCAATAAAATTCTCTTTTGAACGCTCACTTTTTTCATGAATTGATCTTGCTACATATTCTTTACCAGTACCTGTCTCCCCAAGTATGATGACAGACATATCCGTTTTAGCTATTAGATCTACATTCTTCTTTACTGCGATTGACTGCTGACTAATACCCTTTATGTAGGTAAACTCGTTTTTTTGTGATGACTTTCCACTTGTTCCTTTCTCAGATACCGATTTTTTTTGCAATGCTTTTTGAACAGTATCAAAAAGTTCGTCTGGATACAGGGGTTTAGTAACATAATCAAATGCCCCTTTACGAATTGCATCTACAGATACCCTTATATCTGAATAGCCTGTAATAATTATAACCTGAATAGAACTATCAATAAGCTTGATTTTTTGAAGCATCTCAACTCCATCATAATCTGGCAATTTGAAGTCACAAATTACCAGATTATATTTTTCCTTTTTAAGCTTCTTTATTCCTTCTTCTCCTGTAGAAGCTGTGTTAACCTCGAAACCTTTTTTACCCAGAAATTTTTTTAACAAAAGGCAGATATCAAGATCGTCGTCAATTACCAGGATTTTTTGCATATCAATTTAAATATAAAGGGATTCAAGGATTTGGGATTTTGTGAAGGGCTTCTTGATGCAAATATCAACGTTTGACCTTTCTTCGATGATTTTCTCAGCAATATCTTCAAATGCACTGATAACAACCACCTTACTATTTTTATTTCTTGCTGCAATTTCAGGCAGTAAATCCAAGCCTATTCCATCGGGAAGGTTTATATCTAAAAAATATATTTCAAATTGATGAGTTGACATATATTCCTGAGCAACACTTAATTTGGGTGCATAGCAGGTTTCTAAACCTTCCTTTTGAAGGAATTTAGTCAAGAGCAATCCAATGTCCTCCTCATCATCAACAATCAAAGCTCGCATGATTTCAATATAATTAAATTCTATTGCTGAATAGCCAAAAAATCATACTTTTCACATAGAGTTTCCAGATCTCGTTTGTTTTCCTGTACAATTTCAAGTTGAGTTATTAACATCAATTTTTCATTCTCATTCAGGTATTCAAAATCCAAAACTTTATGATATTCTGTAATTAGCTTCTCTTCGTTGTTGAGACAAATTTGTAGCACCTCTTTTTCATTTCGGTTTATGAACATATCATTTAGCTCAAAGCCAATCTTTTCAAATTGAAACTTTAATCTATCTATGATACTCAATTCTTCTACCTTATGTTGAAAATAGTTTTCCAACTTAAACATAAAAGTTTTATGTTGTTCTGCTTTTACCAATAGGAACTTAGTCATAGGTTCATTATGAACTGCTTTTGAAGCCTCCTCAAAAATTTTTACCACATATTCCAGTTTATTTACTAATGGTTTGTATTGTTCTGTCTTTATATTCTTTTCCATAATCTTCTTTTTTTTACACTTCTAAATCCTTACTTATGAAATCATATGCTGAATCAGCTATGAAAGCCATTTCATCATAAATAGCAATTGGGGTTTTAATCATTTCAGGATTATTTATAAGTAGTTTAAACATATCCTGTTCATCAAAATAGCTACCTAAATATTCATCTCTGTACTTTTCAGAAGTCTTATCCCAGATTTCTTCCAGGCTTTTACCCAATAAATCCACAATGTTTTTAAGCTGTAATTCTGTTAGCTTTTCCTTATAAAGGTCAATAGATCGCAGTTTGTGGTGGACCATTGAACTCACATAGCCATATGCCTCCCTTTCCAAAATATCATTGGAATTATAAATGAACAATAATTCATTTTTTACCGGTTTCATTTTATTTTCACTTTTCACCCTCACTATTATTTCTGACTTAAAAAATTGTAATATTCATTCGTTTTTGATTCCGGGATAAGTATAATCTCTGTTCTCCTGTTTGCCATTCGACCCTCCTCTGTATTGTTTGACATAACCGGATCATATTGACTTCTTGCTGCAGAAATCATTCTTTTGGGATCAATTCCATTTTCTACAAATTCCCTTGAAACTGATAATGACCTTTGTGCACTCAGATCCCAGTTATCATATTCCTTTGATTGGAATTTTAGATTGTCCGTGTGCCCAACAATCATAAAGTTAAACTTCTGGTCATTTTCTTCAATGGCCTCCGCAATTGACATAATTGTCTTTCTACCTTCTGAACTTACTTTATAACTATTCCTATCAAAAAGAATGTCATTTTCCAGCTCTATAAAAAGTTTTCCCTCAAGTTCTTCTACCAGCCAGTTTTCATTACCTACTTTGGCATTCAAAAAGTCTTTGGAAGAATTGAGCTTCTCTTTTTGCTCAGCAACTATTCTTTCTAAAGAATCTAACTTTCTGGATTTTTTAATCAGCTCTTGTTGCTTATCGTATAGTTCTTCGTTTTTGGTGAATCGTATACTCTCATTATCGTATTCCTCCAAAGTCTTATCAACTTCTAATTTGGCAATCTTTTCATTTGCTTTATCCAGGTCCTGAATTGCTGCATTGTATTTTTTATTACTAACGCATCCTGTCATTACAAATAAAATCGAGACCAATATTGTATAAATCTTTAACCTATTTCTTGCTTGCTTTTTCATAATACTTAATATTTCACCACACTAAATGAAAAAAACAGACCAAAAGCAGAATTAGCCTTTATCGCTCATAATCAGTCATTTAATTAGAATGGAATGTAGAAAAATGTAAACAAGTGTGTAAAAATTTCTACACATATCGATGATTCCATAAAAAAAATTCCAACAATGAAATCCACTTTGGCAATTGATTACGTAACTGAAGAAAATGTTATTAAATACCAAAATTCAATTTTATGCAAGAGCGTATTGCTTTAAAAAATCAAAAAATAAAATGGCCTGAGATTTATTCTCTGGCCTTATTAAATGCAGCAGTGGTAATCAGCTGGATCGCTTATCATGAGTATCAACCGGTTTTAATTGAAAAATTTAGTTTTGAAAGTCTCGTTGACCTTTTGATAGTTTCAAAAGCTATAATATTAGTAATTATTCCACCTATCGCCGGTTTGGTTGCAGATGCCATACTCAAAAAGAATGGCAAATATTTCACTGTTTTTGCGGTTGGGATTGGAGCTACTGCAATGATATTCATGGTAGTAGCTTCAATTATTCAGGCCGGTCCTGTAAGCATGATCCGTCCTGCTCTACCAGTGATGATTGTGTTGTGGCTGATCGCCATGAATATTTTTATGAGTCCGGCAAACTCCATGATTGATTCTTTTGCTCCAGCTAAAAAACTGCCGGTAGTGGTAGGTTTTCTGTTTCTAATCACAGAGTTATTGTATGCACTTGAACCGGTAATTGTTGAGTTAGTAAATTTCTTTGGTGATACACTTACGTTTATTGTCGGAGGAGTATTGATTGGTGGTTCAGGATTTATTTTTCATAAAGTTTCTCGAGATGAGGTTTTGTTAAGAAAAAAGGAACAGATTCAGACTACACAAAATTCAATTAGCCCAGTTACCTATTTATCGATTGTAGTTATTGGTTTATTATTAGGTCTCGGGAAAGCTTTCATTGTCGAATTTTTTCCTCATTATATGGAAATAAAATTCCAGGATTTCCCTGTAAACCCAAGCTATATAGCATTAGCACTACTTGCTGCTTCGGCGATTTTCGCTTATTTCCTGAGTTTACGAATGTCAGATGAACATCTCAACAGAAATATTTACATAGGTTTTGGAGGAATTGCATTAGGAGTAATCCTGATCCTTGTTTCAGGTAATTCTATACTATATATAGCTGGAGGACTGATAACAGCTCTTTGCTTTGGGTTACTCAATATAAGTGGGATGCCTTTTACCTTCAAGCATTTAAATGCGAGACATATCACATATGGAATTGGGGTTTTTATTGGTGCATCCGAGTTGTTTACAGGACTTTTTGAATATTTATTGGTCTAACTAGTTTTTGTTCTCTTTCAGGAAGTTGCTACATTTAGGATTCAACTCACCGCATTGTAGCAAAAGCTGATTTGGAACAGGACTTTTTAGTAGCAAGACTTAAACAGAAAGATCGCCAGGCATTTGAATTTTTATATGATAATTATTCAAATGCCATATATGGAGTCATTTGTAGGCTGATAGTTGATAAAAATGTGGCAGCGGAAGTTTTACAGGATTCGTTTTTAAAGTATTGGGAACAAATTGAAAATTACGATGCTAAGAAAGCAAGGTTATTTACCTGGATGCATAAAATAGCAAGAAATCTTTCGATCGATAAACTAAGATCGGCAGAGTTGAAGAGATCAGGCGTCACCGATGAAATATCTGAATCAAATATTAAAGGTTCAGATTCACAAAATACTGATTCTATTGGTGTGCCTGAGATCCTGAATAAGTTAAGAACAGAAGAAAAAGACATTATCGATCTCATATACCTCAAAGGATATTCACAACGTGAAATAGAAAAAGAGTTTGGGATTCCTTTGGGAACGGTGAAAACAAGAACAAGAATGGCTATGGCCAATTTGAGAAAACTCATGGGGTTAGGATGAAATTAGAAGAATACATATCGTCCGGAATACTTGAAGCTTACGTGCTGGATCAGCTTGATGACCACGAAACACAACAGGTTGAAGAAATGCTGATGAAGCATCCTGAGTTGCACGATGAGGTTGAAAGGATCGAGATTACTCTTGAAAAATTTGCCTTTCAGTTTGAAAATGAAGTTCCGAAAGAAACTAAAGGTGATTTTCTAAAAACTCTCGATAATCAAAAACCAAAGTTCAATTATACTATCTGGCTGGCAGCTGGTTCTGTCATACTTGCTTTCTCCAGTTCGATTATTGCTATTGATTATTACAACAAATGGCAGGACTCTCAAAAAACAATCTCTGAATTAGTTCAGCAGAATAGTTTGATCACAGATAATCTCAATACTGTGAATCAGAAAATCGAGGAATATGATAATTCAGTTAGCCGTTTTAATAATGAAAACTATCAGAGAATTGTACTGGCCGGAACAAACAACTCACCGGAATCAAAAGCAGTAGTTTACTGGAACCCACAGTCGAATGATGTCTATCTGAGTATTCAGAATATGGCATTATTAAATAAAGATCAACAGTACCAACTCTGGGCGATCATTGATGGACAACCTGTAGATGCCGGTGTTTTTGACCTAAAAGAAGGTCAGCCATTATTGGAAATGAAGAATATTGCAAAAACACCTGCTGCTTTTGCTGTAACCATTGAACCATTAGGAGGAAGTGAAAATCCATCTCTCGAAACCATGCAGGTGATAGGTAATGTTTAGCTTTCTTTTTCGAGGGTCACTCTTGACTTAGGTAAACAATCAGGATAGTTCTGTTGTAAAAACCCAATCAATTTTTCCCGAACAAATACCCTAAGATCCCATGCAGTAGGTGAGTCTTTCGCACTCATCAATGCCCTCAACTCCATGGTTTTGTCACTGGCATTGGTAACCTGAAGTACGTTTACTTTTTTATCCCAAAGAGGAGTGCTTTCTAAAACTCTGGTCAATTCTTCTCTCACTGAATCAACCTGAAGTGTATAGTCAGCATAGATGAAAACAGTTCCCAGTAAGTCTGAACTTTGACGGGTCCAGTTTTGGAAAGGCTTCTCTATAAATGCCGTGGAGGGCATAACCAATCTTCGCTGATCCCAGATTTTTACTACGACAAAAGTTAAGTGGATTTCTTCTATTCTACCCCATTCATTTTCGACAATTACTACATCGTCTATACGGATGGGTTGAGTTATTGCAATCTGAAATCCTGCTAATAGATTTGCCAAAACTCTTTGCGCGGCGACACCTATTATAATACCGATAATCCCGGCTGAAGCTAGAATACTTGCTCCATACTGTCGAACACTATCGAAAGTCATTAGAACAAAGGAGAATGAGATAATGATCAGACCAACTTTAAGAATCCTTTCAAAGATTCTGATCTGCGTTTGTACTTTCCTGGCTGTAAGGTTATTTTCAGCCGAATATCAAATTTGGAGCAGAGAAATTGTGATAAAGTAGTTAATGCACCATATGACAGCCAGGAAATAAGAATAATGAAGAGAACCTGAAAAAAATGCTCCCAATTTTCATTTAGCTCTTCTGAAGTTAGTAGTGCTGAAAAATAAATTGCCAGTGCAACGATTGAAATTGAGAAGGGTTTCCTAAGATGCTTTGCTTCATTGATACTTTCCCATTGAAGTCTACCCAGCACATATTTTGTAATCTTAACTATGATAAAACTTGCCAGTAAACCTATTAATGCCCCTATTAGATAAACGAAGTAGGGGTAAAAAGGCAAATCGATTATTGTATTTTCAAAAGTAGTATTCAAAACAGCATTTATTTAATCTGAGTAATGAACGAAACAAATAATTAAATATGGTAAATCAAAATTGATTATAAGATGTTAAACAATGGTTTTTAAATAAATAGCAATACATAATACAGAAATAAATCATTTTTTTAAGATTTCATTTTTTTAAATTGTATAGAAGAACCCATTACTATGTATCGATATTTTTTAATATTTCTTGGATTTATTAACTACCATTATCTGATAGGTCAGCAAACAGATTCCACTAACGTGCTCAATCCCAAAAGAGTTCATCAGGATCAATATAACAAGGGATTGATCCATTCCAGTAATCATGCATTATTTGGACAATTACCCGGAGTAATGGGATCAAAAAACGGAGCTAATCCAAACGACGATATTGCATTTACCTACAGAGGTATCAACACTATCAATGGATCACTGGAACCTCAAAATTATATCGACAATATCCCGGTAATTGACAATTTTCTAATCGATCCTTTATTATTAAATTCCTCAGAAATAAGGAATAACTCACAATCTGCTCTCATAGGTTTATTTTCAGGATCCGGAGTTCTTCAACATGAATCCAGAAGCAATAACGAAAATGGATTAAATGTTAGGTTGGATCAACAAGTGGGTGTCGAACATTATGTAAACTCCTACAAGGTCCTAAATGCTGTAGTTTTACAACCAATGCCATTGGATTTACTTTGAATTTACAGAATGAAAAACTTGATTTTTCAGGTAGTTTTAAAAATGAAGTAAGTGCAAATTATAGAGAAAATGCAGGAAGAGCATCTTTTTTTGGAGTGGATGTTTCTTATGCAGTTTTCAAAAAATTCAGAATCATTGCCGGAGCCAGTCAACTCGGATTAATGCCCACAGAAGCAGGATTAAGCAATGGAAGTATTCGAAAGGAATATTTTGGCTATAATCCAACAGACTTTACTTTAAACTATGAAAGAGTTGCCAATCCAAATTTGGAATGGGAGAAAAATTTCAACATTGAATTTGGATTTGAAACTATCATCATAAAAGATAAACTCAATGTAGCAGCTATCTATTACCATCAAAAATCCTCGGATTTTATTGGTCAGGACACTGTTGGTTCTATGTTCATTGGTGGAATTAGTAATGTTTATATTTTTAGACATAATAAAAATTTTGGCGAAATTAAGAGTCATGGACTTGAGTTCCAGATTAAAGCTGCTAATCTCAAAATCGGAAGTATACAATATGAATCGACTACCAATATAAATTTTAGGAGTTCGGAATATGTTGATCTATCTGGCTCAGAGGTATTAAGAGATAATATGGTTCTTTTTGGAGAGAGGCTTGATCCACATATGCATAGATCTCAGGAAGGTCAGCAGATTGCCAGCATCTATGCACCAAAGTTTGAAGGAGTAGATGATGAAGGAAACTGGATTCTCAGCACTGATAATATACTGGAGTACCCAAGAACAGGCAATGGACTCCCCAATTGGTTTTTTGGTTCTTATCATAATTTTAATTTAAACTCATGGTCATTGGAATTTATGCTGGAAGGGGCCTTCGATCACTATATGTACAATGAAGC
Source organism: uncultured Roseivirgaceae bacterium (assembly GCA_964437135.1). Lineage (GTDB taxonomy): Bacteria > Bacteroidota > Bacteroidia > Cytophagales > Cyclobacteriaceae > CAYTFO01. Next base: position 12,645 of record CAYTFO010000075.1, read on the forward strand.
CCGCTTTTTATACCAGACCAATCAAAGCTACAGCTGGAATGTGCTTCAAAGCTCTTCTCAAATTACAGAACTTGGTATAGATGAATTCAATTATTTCTCAGATTTTTTCGTAGAAAATGCCGGATATGTTCGATTGAACTATATCTCAATATCAAAAGAATTTAATACTGGAGTACATTGGATCAATAGCATAACATCTTCATTTATCATTAATAATTTATTTACCCTAACCGACTACTCAGGTTCTGACCCGGCAGTTTCATTCAGAAGCCTAAATAGGCAAAGAGAATATGATAATCTCAAAGCGGGAGAAAACTTTTCAGCATCCTGGTTGCAATCCCGAGTGTATTCATTAAGGCTTACATTTAATCTTTTTTAATGCCATGTTGTCTTAAAAATAATATTTTGGATGTTTTTACCTGTCAAAATGTCTTAAAATAATGCAATTATTCAGCTGGAATAGCTTTTGATAGCTTAAAATTGTACAATGAATTGAATTATGAACTTTGATAAATATACCATAAAATCACAGGAAACTCTTCAGAAAGCGACTGAGGTAGCCGGAGGAAATGGACAGCAAATAATCGAGACCGGGCATTTGTTGAAAGCCATACTCTATTCGGATGAAAATCTCGTTTCGTTTATTCTGAAGAAGATTGGAGCTACCAGGAACCAATTGGAAAGTAAGGTTGATGAATTGATCGCAACCTATCCAAAAGTCTCAGGTGGGAAGCCTTATTTATCTAACGATGCACATCAGACCCTTCAATCAGCAGAGAAATATCTGGGAGAGTTTGGAGATGAATATGCGGCGGTAGAACATATACTTTTAGGATTATTGAAGGGTAAAGACAAAACAGCGCAGATCCTAAAGGATGTTGGTTTTGAAGAGAAAACTTTAATAAAAGCGATCAAGGAATTGAGAGGCGGAAGTAAAGTGCAGGACCCCAATGCAGAGTCAAAATACAGATCCCTCGAACGATATTCCGTAAACCTCTACGAACAGGCTAAAAAAGGAAAAATTGACCCTGTAATCGGTCGTGATGATGAGATAAGAAGGGTACTGCAAATCCTTGCCAGAAGGACAAAAAACAATCCAATTCTTCTTGGGGAACCTGGTGTAGGTAAAACGGCCATAGTAGAAGGAATGGCTCAACGAATCGTTGATGGAGATGTTCCGGAAAACCTAAAATCCAAAACTATTATCTCACTTGACATGGGATTATTGGTTGCCGGAGCAAAATACAAGGGTGAGTTTGAAGAAAGGCTGAAGTCAGTAATCAAAGAAGTGACCGATAGTAATGGGGAAATCATTCTTTTCATCGATGAGATCCATACCCTAATTGGGGCAGGTGGCGGAGGTGAAGGAGCTATGGATGCTGCTAACCTGTTGAAACCGGCCCTTGCAAGAGGTGAACTACACGCAATCGGCGCAACAACCCTGAAAGAGTATCAGAAGTATGTTGAGAAAGATAAGGCACTGGAAAGAAGATTCCAGGCTGTGACTGTTGATGAACCGTCTGTTCAGGATGCTGTATCCATATTGAGAGGAATAAAAGATAAATACGAAGTTCACCACGGTGTGAGAATAAAGGATGATGCAGTAATTGCAGCGGTTGAACTATCCAACCGATATATCTCTGATAGGTTTTTACCGGACAAGGCAATAGACCTTATGGACGAGGCGGCTTCTAAACTAAGATTGGAAATAGATTCCTTACCTGCTGAATTGGATGAGTTGAATCGAAAAATCATGCAGCTGGAGATCGAACGGGAAGCGATACGTAGAGAGAAGGATAAAATAAAAGAAGCTGAACTGAGCAAAGAAATAGCTGATCTCGACGGAAAGAGAAGCGATCTGAGAGCAAAATGGGATAATGAAAAAAGCATTATCGATGGAATCCGGGCTGCAAAAGAAAAAATAGATGAACTAAAGACAGAAGCAGAAAGACTGGAAAGATCCGGAGAGTACGGAAAGGTTGCTGAAATCAGATATGGAACTATCGTAGCCGAAGAGACTAAATTGGAGGAATTGAAGAAGCAGCTTACGGAAATGCAGGGCGAAAAGTCCCTCTTAAAAGAAGAAGTGGATAGCGAGGATATAGCTACCGTAGTAGCTAAATGGACCGGAATCCCTGTCTCCAAAATGTTGCAAAGCGAGCGGGATAAATTACTGTCACTCGAAGCGGAGCTGGGGAAAAGAATAGCCGGTCAGCAGGAAGCAATCATTGCCGTTTCGGATGCGGTTAGGAGAAGCAGAGCCGGATTACATGATCCGAAGCGACCGATTGGTTCTTTCATTTTCCTGGGTACTACCGGAGTCGGTAAAACAGAGCTGGCAAAAGCATTGGCGGAGTATCTCTTTAATGATGAGAATGCCATGGTGCGTATCGATATGTCAGAATACCAGGAAAGACATGCAGTGAGCAGACTGATTGGAGCACCTCCGGGATATGTCGGCTATGATGAAGGCGGTCAGCTTACAGAGTCGGTGAGAAGAAAGCCTTACAGTGTGATCCTGTTGGACGAGATCGAGAAGGCGCATCCGGATGTATTTAATATTCTGTTGCAGGTATTGGATGATGGTCGCCTTACTGACAATAAAGGCCGGGTGGCAAACTTTAAGAATACGATCATCATCATGACAACAAATATTGGTTCGACGCTCATCCAGGAAAGCTTTGAGAAAATGGAAGACTGGAACCAGGAGGAGATTATTGAAGATACTAAGAATCAGGTATTCGATTTATTGAAAAAATCGGTGAGGCCCGAGTTTTTGAACCGTGTCGATGAAACAATCATGTTCCGACCATTGAGTAAGGAAGATTTAGGTAAGATTGTTAAAATCCAGTTCAGGCTTATCCAGGATCGACTGGAGGAAAATGGTGTGAGACTGGAAGCAGAGGATAATGTACTGGAACACCTGGGTAACATCGGTTTCGATCCTCAGTTCGGAGCGCGACCTTTGAAGCGGGTTTTACAGAGAGAAATACTCAATAAACTTTCAAAGGACATCCTCAGTGGAAAGGTTAAGAAAGACGCAGTGATAGGCGTGACGCTGGGAGATAACAATAAGATTGAGTTTATCAATCTGGATGAAATCAGCGTTGAGTAACCGGATTGAAAAATTGATTTGAGCACTGAATATCTCATTGTCACCTTGAGGCACTCGAAAGGTGACAGTTTTTTCATTTTGAATGACCTGAGCGATTTAGTAAGTGAGTAAAAAGTTCATTTTTTTTGATTTAGTTCAATTGTGTGAACATCCCCACAGGTTTTACAAATAATGTGATGTTTTGCTTTGAGTTGTTCGATTTCCATTCTAAGTGATAGCACTTGTTCTTCCAGCCAGTAGCGATATTCTTTTTTCGGCGCTCCCCCTCGCGAACAGGCTCTTTTCACGCCCTTCTCTTCTTTGTATTCATCCATTAACATTTCACAAAAATAAGAAGGATTGGAATTACATTTTGAATTGGGATACTTGTCAGGAAAAACTAGCGCCAGACTTAGCGTCTCGATGGCTATATTTCAGGTTTGAAATTCTTAATCTGTCAGGTGTATTACCTGTCAGAACCAATTACATTTAGTAGATCGAGGGACAGTGATTGAGCTATACCACAAAGATTCTGTGATAAAAACCAAATCTGCAATCGAAATTTTCTAA
>CAYTFO010000076.1:0-16281 GCA_964437135.1 uncultured Roseivirgaceae bacterium
AGCACGGGACGCACGGACACCTCCGGCCCGGGCCGGCCGGGCGCCCCCATTCAAGCACGATCTCATTTCTGGGAGCATATGGCGTTCAAAGGGACAAAAAAAAGGAAAGCATTTCATATCATTAACAGGTTAGAATCGATAGGTGGAGAACTTAATGCCTATACAACAAAAGAAAAGGTCTGCTTCTATTCTTCAATTCTTTCATCTCACATGGATAAAGCTGCCGAGCTATTACTTGATATCACTTTTAATTCAACTTTCCCACCAAAGCAAATCGAAAAAGAACGACAGGTTGTTCTGGAAGAAATGTCCCTTTACAAAGACTCCCCTGAGGATGCCATTCAGGATGAGTTTGATGAACTAATCTTCAAAAACCATCCACTAGGCATGAATATACTGGGCACCAACGATACGGTGTCCAGTTTTAGCCAGAAAGACTTTCAGAGTTTTGTAGATAGAAATCTTGATACTTCCCGAATAGTGATATCCAGTATTGGTAATTATTCAATAAAAAAAATTAAAAGGATTATAGAGAAACACATTGATTCTATACATCCAGTGACTAAGGAAACAAATAGATCAGGTTTTACAAATGATTGTCCGACTCATCAAACTATTCATAAACCCATAAGCCAGGTACATTTTGGAATAGGAAAAACAGCATTTAAGCTCGATCACCCAAAAAGATTACCATTTTTTATGCTCTGCAATATACTCGGTGGGCCCGCAATGAATTCAAAACTGAATTTATCACTCAGAGAAAAACATGGCCTGGTATATGGCGTAGATGCTCAGTATACGCCTTACATTGATACCGGACTTTTTTCAATCTTTTTTGCAACAGACATAAAAAACTTCAAGAAATCGAAATCCCTGGTATTTAAAGAAATCGAAAACTTAAAAACTAAGAAATTAGGAAATATGCAGCTTCATTCAGCAAAGCAACAGTTGAAAGGCCAACTGGCTATGTCTGAAGAAAACTACAATTCTGTTATGTTAATGATGGCCAAAAGTCTACTTGACCTCAACAGAATCCCTGATCTGGATGACTTATTTATAAGGATAGAAAAGATTGATGCCCAAACCCTTTTGGAAATAGCAAATGAGATCTGGAATCCAGAAGAAATGTCCTCAATTACATTTCTACCTGAAAATTGAAAGTAAAATCTTACTTTTGTGGTATATGGAATTTGTTCCTAAGGAAATCGAGTCCTATTGTCTGAATCACACCACTTCAGAAAACCCGTTTTTAAATAAAATCAACAGGGAAACCCATCTGGAAGTTCTTAAATCTCGAATGTTAAGTGGCCATCTCCAGGGCAGAGTCCTATCTTTTTTATCACATATGCTAAGACCCAAAAGAATCCTTGAAATTGGAACATACACTGGATATTCAACTCTTTGCCTTGCGGAAGGATTAACCGATGACGGATCAATCACAACCATAGATATCAATGAAGAATTAAAAGAACGAGTAGATTCTTACGTTAAAGAAGCTGGACTTACCAAAAAAATAAATTTGATCATAGGGAATGCATTGGAAGAGATTGGGAAAATTGAAGAAGAATGGGACCTGGTATTTATTGACGCGGATAAAGAGAATTATATAAAGTATTACGATTTAGTCATTGACTCTGTAAGAAATGGTGGTGTGATTATTGCTGATAATGTTCTTTGGAGTGGAAAAGTCATTGATAAATCGAAAAAAGACTTTGATACTCAAATGATAAGAAAATTCAATGAGTATGTCAATAATGATCATAGAGTGGAGAATGTTTTGTTGCCTATTCGGGATGGACTTATGATGTTAAGAAAAATATGAAGAAATCCAGCTTAATTTTTTTCATTCTAATACTGTTTTTGAACACTGTTCAATCACAAAACCAAATACCTCAGGTACCTTCTGAAATGGAATTTGGTGGATTGAAGCTCACAATATCCGAATCTGCAAAAAAAGAAATTCAGAAGGATATCAATATGCTAAGATCTTCAGATAAATATTTCCAGATCAAAGTTGACAGGGCATTGTTGTATTTTCCAATTATTGAAACTGTATTTGCCGAATTGGGTGTGCCCCAGGATTTTAAATATCTTTCTGTTCAGGAAAGTGCTTTAATTTCAGATGTAGTTTCTTCTTCAAATGCTGTTGGTTTCTGGCAGTTTAAAGATTTCACTGGACGCGAAGTTGGTCTTCGAATTGACCACAAGGTAGATGAGCGAAAAAATATTGTAGCAGCTTCACGAGGCGCAGCAACTTATTTGAAGCGAAACAACTTCCTTTATGACAACTGGATATATGCTTTAACTGCTTATTATGCTGGTCCGGGAGGTGCATCAAAATATGCAAACCGAGAGTATTTCGGAGCAAAAAAAATGCGTATTGATAAAAATACACATTGGTATGTAAAAAGATTTCTTGCTCATAAAATTGCATTTGAAGAGTCCTTAAACAGGGAACATAGCGAAGGACTTAAGTTGCTGACTTATGAAAAAGGAGAAGGTAAGAATCTAGACAGAATTGCAAGGGAGTTTGATGTAGACCCTAAATTGGTAAAACATTATAATAAGTGGCTATCTACCGGAAATATTCCATCAGATAAAACCTATGCAGTTATTATACCGGTTACGGATAAAAAAGCCGAAAAGTATATTGCAAAAGCCGAAAATAGCAAAGAGCAGAAGCCGGACAAAGAAATCAAAAAACCAGATAATCAAATCAGTTTTCCAAAAGAACTAATTCCCGGTCTACTCAATCATGAATCCATAGATGTAAAAATTAATGGAGTACCGGCAATACTTGCTGGACAAATGGATAATGTAAGCTCTATCTCTGCTGAAGCTGGAATTAACCCAGAGAAATTCATGAAGTATAATGACCTTGAAAGCAAAAGTTTAAAGCCTGGGGAAGTTTACTATTTAAGAAACAAAAAGAGCAGATCATCTATAGACTTTCATGTGGTGCGCCAGGGAGAAACTATGTGGAGTATTTCACAACGTTACGGGATAAGGCTAAAGAGTCTTTACAAAAAAAATAGGATGGAAATTGGGGAAACTGTAAATAAAGGAAGACTTCTCTGGATGTCTTCTAAACGCCCAAAAAATACTGATGTCGAATACTATACATTGAATGAAGAAAAAGAATTTACCAGAAAAGAAACCGTAGTTAAATCAAACAATGGATTAACCAAACCTATTAAAAACCCTAAACCAGAGGAAAAATCATTGGTGAATAATTCTCCGGAGCAATCAACCAATGATGATTATTCGTATACAGAAATCCCAAAAACTTCTTTGGCAGGCAAAAAGCACAAAATCACTCCGGGAGAGACTTTATGGATTATTTCCCAAAAATATGATGTTGAAATAGAACAACTTAGAGAGTGGAATAATCTCACTAAATATGATACATTGAGAGTTGATCAGGAATTATTCATTGAGGCACCAAAGCTGGTAGAAAAGAGCAATAGCGATCGTAAGAAAAAAGTATACGTAGTTAAACCCGGTGATACGCTTTACAGGATTGCAAACATGCATAATATGGATGTAACAGAACTAATGTCATTGAATGAAAAGAAAGATTCTTCACTGGAGGTTGGAGAAAAACTGCTTGTTTATAATGAAGGGTAGATCAAAACTCATAATCCAGCCCAAGTCGATCTTTAAGTTCTTTTAGTTTCGGATTTTGTTTGGCCAGATACTCAAATTTGTCAGAGTTTGTGTAAAGTTTTTCAGTCTCTTTGTCTTCAGTCACCTTTTTCTCTATCGTAATTTGATCATTATTCAGGTTTTTTCTTAGATATCCTAATAATTCTGTTTCAAACCTTTCAAGTAAAGAAGATTCCAGTGTGCTATTTAGATGGATTATTAGCTTAAAATCATCGATTAGTTCTATTTTCCTATTGAGGATAATAAGCTCTGTTTCACTTGCATTTTCATCAATTTTCTTTTGTTTAAAAGTATCCCAGATTTCCTTAAGTGCCTCTTCATCAAATTGCTCCGACTGTTCCTTCTCAGAAATTACATTGGATTTTTGCTGTGTCTCCTTTGAAGCCCTGAAAGTAATATCCGGTGTTTCTTTTATTAGGTTTTGGGGTACTGACTTGATTCTGGGAGTGCTTTCAGGCTTTTCGGCTTTTTTTTCCGGAACCTCAGTTTTAACATCTGGCTCCTTTTCAAGTTGCTCTTTTTCTTCTGAACTTAAGCTACTTTTTTTTTTACCCCTTCATCTAAGGAGCTTTCTGTTAACTTAATCGCAGACTTAAGGTGAGATAGCTTCATGAGACACAACTCAACATGCAATCTTTGATTTTTGCTGCTTTTATAATTTAAATCAAATTGATTGATAAGATTCAGACCGGAAAGTAAAAATGAAGCCGATACTGCTGTGGCCTGTTCTTTGTATTTAGCTTTTACGTTTTCTGATACTTTGAGCAATTTAAGTGTATTCTCATCCTTACAAACCAGCAGATTTCTGAAATGCTCCTCTAATCCAACTAAAAAATTATGACCATCAAATCCTTTTGAAAGAATGTCATCAAAAATCAACAGAACTTCTGCCATTTGATTGGACAGGAAATGGTCAATTATTCTGAAGTAATATTCGTAATCAAGAATATGGAGGTTTCCGATGGTGTTTTCATAGGTCACTTTGTTGTCGGATGAAAACGTAACAATCAAATCAAAAAGAGAAAGCGCATCTCTTAGTGCTCCATCAGACTTTTGAGCAATTAAGTGTAATGCATCCTCTTCTGCCTCTACTCCTTCACTATCAGCTATTTTTTGTAGCTGACCTACTATATCAACAATCTCAATTCTATTGAAATCATAAATCTGACATCTGGAAAGAATTGTGGGTATTACTTTATGCTTTTCCGTGGTTGCAAGTATGAATATAGCATATGATGGCGGTTCTTCCAGCGTTTTAAGAAAAGCATTAAATGCCTGGTTAGAAAGCATATGAACCTCATCAATGATATAGACTTTATATTTTCCCTGCTGAGGAGGATATCTTACCTGGTCAATCAGATTTCGGATATCTTCTACGGAGTTGTTAGACGCAGCGTCAAGCTCATATATGTTGAAGTTTGACATTGCATCCCCGGATTCTGCCTCAAACCCATTTACCATTCTCGCCAATATACGTGCACATGTAGTTTTACCTACACCTCTGGGTCCACAAAAAAGAAGTGCCTGTGCCAAATGGTTATTGTCAATTGCATTCTTCAAAGTAGTGGTGATATGTTCCTGTCCTACTACTTCGTCAAAACCAAGTGGCCTGTATTTTCTCGCCGATACTACAAAGCTTTCCATTCAATTGCTATATTAAATAAAATTCAGACGCTATACCATTTCGTAGCTGGAAATTAAATGCAGAAATTGTTTTTTTCATCAAAATCTTAAGACTCAGGTTTGTTGAATTTTGTTAGATTCTATCGATAAAGTTCATTCAATTATTTCAAATCGTTTAAAAAAGAATCATTTTTGAAAGCTAATTGCTATAAAAATAAAATGAGTGAGGTAATAATAAGTGGTATCCAACAGATCGGAATTGGTGTAACTGATGTAAAATCTGCCTGGTCATGGTATAAAAAGTACTTTGGGTTTGATGTAAGAGTATTTGAAGACGCAGCTGTCGCAAATTTTATGCTCCCATACACAGGTGGTGAACCCGGAGAAAGATATGCCGCACTTGCATTAAACCTCCAGGGTGGTGGTGGTTTTGAAATATGGCAATATACAAAGAGAACTCCCCAACCTCCTCAGAATGAGGTCAGAATGGGTGATCTTGGCTTTTTTGCATGTAAGATCCGAACCCAGGATATTGAAAAAACCTACAGCTACTTTAAAACAGAGGGATTGGATCTTCTGACGGATATAAATGAGGATCCAAGAGGAATAAGCCATTTCTACTTAAAAGACCCCAGAGGTAATATTTTTGAAATAATCGAAAATAAAAAGGAGTGGTTTAAAAGAGAAAATAAACTGACGGGAGGTGCCTTTGGAGTATCTATTGGATGTACTGACCTTGAAAAAAGCATAAAGTTTTACAGGGACATTTTAGGTTATGATGAAGTACTTTACAAAGGTGAAGACTCATACAGTGATATAGAAGGTGTTCCCAGTGTTTCCAAAAAATATAAAAGGGCAATTCTATCTCATAGTAAGAATCGTGTTGGTGCATTTAGTCGAATGTTTGGCACTTCAGAAATAGAATTATTTCAGGCATTGGATGGAAAGCCTAATAAAATCTTTGAAGGTAGGTTTTGGGGAGACCTTGGCTTCATTCACCTTTGTTTTGATGTAAGCGGAATGAATAACCTTAGAAAGCTTTGTGAAGAAAAAGGACATCCATTTACCGTTGATAGTAGCAAGGCTCAACAGGGACAGTCTTTTGATATGGGGGAAGCTGCCGGATATTTTTCTTACATTGAAGATCCTGATGGAGCTTTGATAGAATTTGTAGAAACTCATAAGGTCCCTGTGATGAAAAAGTTTGGAATTTATCTTAATCTTAAAAAAAGGAAAGCCGAAAAACCATTACCAAACTATGTAATCAAGGCATTGGGACTGAATCGTTTTAAGGATTAAAATCAAAATTCAGATCTATTTTAATAGGCACAGAATTATTCACAGAAGTTTTATGTTCTTCTATCGGAATTAAAGTTGTTAACTTTGCTTTTTGTTCTTTGAATTATTGGGGCCGACTGGAATCGACAGGAAGTGTGAATTATGTATTTGCATGTCGGGTGGCGAGTGTACACACGTGATCAATGCGCTCAAATCATAATTGGCGAAAATAATTACGCCATGGCTGCCTAATCTCGACCTTAGTAGGTGAGATAGCAGGCTTAATTGACCCACTGACAGAACTCAGGGGTCAGGCCACATCCTACCAGGTCTTTGTTTTTCAGACCGGAATTTAGGGTGTCGAAATGAAGAACTAGTCAGAGTGATGCTATTAATCACTGGCGAAATCTAAGTAGCTAGCTGTTTCTGTAGGTTGTTGTAACGCCAGCAGTTCAGTGAAATTAAAAGTTACAACTAAGCATGTAGAGGATCCATAGTTTCCTTATCTGGACGCGGGTTCGAATCCCGCCGGCTCCACAGAAAATCAATTTTTTTAGGTATTCTGAAAAAAAGAAAATAGAATTTATTCTAATTTTCTTTTTGAAGAATACCCAATTGGCAATAGCCAATTGACAAATTGATTCTATTTTGGTCAGAAGGGATCATCGATAGATAATCCAGTTCAAAGCACTCAATACTCATCAGGAAGGTTTTAACTTTTCAGTATTATCACTATCCTTCAAGAATAAATCCAAAGTACTTTTTAAAACATCGATTTCATTATTACCACTCATAAATCAATGAAGCAGATAAAGACCAGGTATCGAAACCTTTTTTAACATCAAATAAAAAAGGAATTCCTAAGTATAGTCTATCACTTAACCTAAAGGTCTTTTCCAAGCCCAACCTGAATACAGCCAAATTCTCATGTCTTTCGAGCTCAATACCACCCCCAACTATTGCGTTTAATTTTGGGAGTAACGAGTAAGATCCACTGACAATAAGCATTACTGCTCTTTCCCTTTCAAGTTCTTTGTCAAAAATAATATAATGATCCAGTTCCCAGTCCATCATCACACCAAGCTCAAACTTCTCACCTATTTTCCGATAATAGTCCAGTCCTACACTTGGCACAAAAAAACCTTTTCTTTCATCAGCCTCTAATGGTGTTCCTTTTGGAACATATGTTTAACCCACCGAAAATGCTGCAATATTCCTGGGTTCATTTTCAATATCTTCATCAGTCTCATTGAATGCCTGTGCAGGGAGTTCAATATTAAAAACCAAAATGATAAATAAATAAAAAAGCTTTTTTACATGCGTAAACTAGTGAATTACTTTAAAAGAGCATATTATTTTTTCTGAAGACTAAAGATAAAATCACCACCTTCGTCACCAGCATTCATAATGTCTCCATATTGAGGTACCTGGCCATTATAACTATTGTTTGCCACTGGTACTTTAATGGAAATAAATAACTGTTCAGCACTTATGAGAGGATATTCGTTGTTTTCTAATCTATCAATAAAATATTTCATAAAAACACTTTGGTCCTGAACAGGCTTCATATTACCACTTGTCATTGCCTTTCTTGAGGGTAATTTATAGATTTGAGCAAAGCCCATTGCATCATCTACAAATACCTCTCTTGTTTTAAATATTCCACCACTAAAACAGGCATCTGCAATCAATAATGAGTGCTTAGATTTTATTCCCCCTATGTAATCCCTAATTGTACTATTTGATAACCATGCGGCTTTAGATGTTGCTTTAGCACCATTAGGCAGCCAATATCCTTGCTGTAAAGTCTTGTCCCAGATACCATGACCAGCATAAAAGACCAATAGATTATCATCTTCCGTGATTTCAATAGACAATTCATCAAAATACTTCAATAATTTGCCCCCTGGCTGGGTTTTCAAGAACAGTTGTCGTCTCATCCGTAAAACCATATTTTGATTTTAAAACAGATGCCAATGCATTTGCATCTTTCACGGGATTATCTAAATCCACCACAGTTTCTGAAGCATAGTCATTTACCCCAATTATTAATCCATAGTATTTTTTTGATGCAATTGTATTTACTATGCCTTCATTGAGGCTATTAGAAGCAGTTTGTACAATAGGTTCTGATGGTTTAGTGGATTCGTCAATAATATTTCGAAGCATTCGATCTTTGGTCTTTACGCTTACATAAAGTGCTTCATTCCCATCCAAAGATTCATAAATCTCTCCATTATCAGATACCGCTGTATAATATAGAATTCTCTCTTCCTCAGCATTAGCATCCAGCTGCTTAGACAATATAACTTTACAATTATTAAAAGAATTTTTAAACTCAGGGGCTTTATCAATTGGAACTCTCAATAATACCTCAAGCCCATCTATTGTGACAGGGTAAGCTTCCCTGTCAGCATTGTAAGTGCCAATACTCTCGATACTTGTTAGGTTTTCTCTGTAGGAGTTCTTTACCAACTCAGATAATACCACCTTATTTCGGTTATCATCCGCAGTCTTGATACTATCATAAAACTGCTCTCGCATTTTTACTATTCTTTTTTCAAAATCAGCTTTTGCTCTTTTTATACCGAGATGGTAATTAATTATGGACTTTAAATACTTTTAACCTTCATTTAATCTGGATTCATAATCAGCTGTTTTTTCAAACTCTCCTTTTGGATTAAAATATGCAGATTTGATTTCTAGCTCCCTGTCTATTTTCTCTTTATTAGCCTGGTAAATCTCCGTTTCTTCCTGATTCAGCTTGTTGATCACCTCGAGAAGGTTTTCTGATAATACTGCTGCAGTAAGCATTGGTGCACTAAACTGAGAAGCATCCAACTTCCATATCTCTACATCAGCATTATCCAATTTCACATAGATTGAAGTTCGATCTGAATTAAGTTTAAAATCATCAACATTGCTTAACAAGGTTCTATTTTCCTGAAAATTCTGAGTATTGTAAAAAAGTAAATCACCACGGCTTAGGATTAGAAATGTGTATGGTTTGACAACCATTGCCTTTTCAAAGCTTGAAATATCAATAGGTAAAAACCTATTATTTTGCATATTGACTAGCCTTAATGTCATCTTATCACCAATCAACAATTGATCAGACTGGAAGGGATCAAGGTCAACTGTTTCAATCCTGGTTGTAAGTGAACCTTTGTAGATTGGTTTTCCACCAGAGTTCTCAGTTGTATAAATCGATACATCCTTTCCATTTAAAATATATTTATAATAGTAGTCCGGACTATATGCAACATCTTTCGCACTTCTTAAGTAGGACTGCTCTTTTATGATAGAATAATCCTGATTCTTTAAATCAAACTTTATAAAAATAGAAGTAACGGATTCACCAGCGGTTGCTTTTGTCTCGAGATAAAGAGCATCATTTACGAAATCATAATAATAATCAAGTAGTTTTATAGTGTTTTTTGGAAGGTCTTTTCGATACACTTCCTCATAACCAGAATTATATATGACTATTGTATTTTCATTTATTAAAACAGAATTATCATTTTTAGTAACAACCAAAAATTCCGCCTTTCCTAATGATTTTACTTTATCCTGTGAATACGTAAAAGAAAACGTAATAAGCAGAAAAGAAAAAAATAAAACCTTAACATTACCTGCAATATTTTAGCCTAAAAATTGTAAAACCTCTTATTAAATATAACAATTTATTGACTGAAAATCAAGCATTTACACCTTTCAATTCATCTGTATGGAAATATAGTCTCCCCATTCAAATCCGTCGTCAAGATCTCTGTCATAAAATCAAAAAATGGTATCATATTTCTAAAACCTTCGGCTATCATTACTGGAAATTCAGGAGACAAAACCTCCTTATCTGAGAAATCATGTCGTACTAATAGTTGCTTAAACTTTAATAACTCTATTGCCGGATCATCCTTTAAAAATCCCTTTGGTGATGTTTTAACTTTATCTCCTTGTAATGAACCAAAAAATTCTTTAAATCTTTCTTCCTGCAAAATCGTATTTAGTCTTTCATGTTGAATTTGTAGTTGTTTTCGAATATGCAGCATATCACCAGGCTCTGGCCCAAAAAAACCACCGATAATACAACTATTACCTGGCTCTAATTTCAAATAATATCCTCCCCTCCTATTTGAACCTGCTCTTCCAAAACTTGCTCTCCAAGTTGGATTAAACGGTGTCTTATCTTTTGAAAACCTAACATCCCGAAAAATGCGGAATACTTTAACTTTTGAAATATCCAATTCGTCAAATTCTCCCATTAAATGAACTACGTGGTCCACTAGCTCTTGAAATTCTTGTTTAGCATCTTCGTAAGAATCTCTATTTTCATTAAACCATTCTCTGTTGTTATTTTTTTTCAGTTTATGGAGATAATCGAGTGAAGTTTCCATCGTAAGTTTATTTTACTTTTTGTAATGAACGATTCATATCATAAGTAAGTTATACCGTTATGACATCTGAAATTAAAGATCAATACCTTGTTCCCGAAGAAGACTTTTTCGAACGAATTAATTTTTTATTAAATAAAAAGGATATTGTGAATCTCACATATTTCGAGAAACAAGGAAAAATATCTTCGATAAAATCAAAAAATATGTCGCTTTCAGGCAATAATTCTGGTCATTTTCTTTCAGATTCAAATAATAAAGTAAGATTAGACAAAATCGTAACTCTAAATGGAGTTCCTGGTCCTGCCTATTCCATATATGAAAGTTATATGAATGCCTGTCTAACCTGTGAAGATCTGGGGCAATTTTAAAGGATCATCTCTATTTCCCTGGAATACTTTTGAATCTTTAAACTATCGAGTTTTTCAGTTTTCCTTACTCTTAGGTTTTTAATAATCTCTCGCTCTTTATCAGTTAACTTTCCTTTGTGAAATAAAGTAGCATCATGAAAGTAATGACTTGCTTCATGAACTGATATTAAAGCTGATTCTCTATCTCCTATTTCTATCTTTTGGACTGCATCTGCCAGCATTAATACAGACAACTCTCTTAAAATATGACCAAAGCTTTCATTATACATTTCAAAATCTGTATTATGAAAATCTAATTCACTGATTAAAGATTCTAAATCCCTCAATATTTCACCCTGCTTCATGCTCAATTCCAGATCATCTTCAATAGGGTGATTCTCAATTAAAAAGATAAGTTCTTCTATTTCCAGCTTTGCTTGAAACATCTTAAACTCCTTGACATCATCACAGGCAGATTCCATCATGGTTGCTTCCTCACTTTTTTGTAATTGCGAAAAGTCTATCAGAAAAAACATTGAAGCTGCAATCGCGATAATTACGATAGTAATGGTGTAGATTCTCTTTTTCATGGTCTATTGATTTCCTCTATTCAGAAAACAAATATTTCTAGCTTATTATTCCAATGAAAAACAGAACATTTATCATGTTTATTCCAGCTTCTGCAATGTCGAAGCATCAGTAACAGTCACATCTCCAAGAGTTGGGCTTCCACTATATTGAAGAGTACTGGCTCCAGATAAATTAATGTTCAATTCCTCCGAAATAAATAATCTTGCCGTGCTGGCTCCACTAAGTACTGCCTGAAGAGTTCCTATCCTAAAATCAGTATCAATAATGTTACTCGCACCGGAAACATCCAGACTTAATGAAGTTGTTGACCCATCGATATCTGCAAATGAAGCTCCACTAATATCTATATCAGAGCTAGTGGAAAGCACAGTACCCGAAAAGCTACTTGCTCCTGATAGGTTTACATCAAAAACATCAACTTTTATTGAATCCAAAACATCAATAGATGAAGCGCCACTGGCAACAAATCTTTCAATATTTGATGTTCTGATAATAGCTCTAAGTGTGCTGCTCCCCTTAATATTCAGATCATCCTGAACCTTAATAATTAAATCATTATCACTGTTTATAATTTCAAATTTATCATGCAGGTTATCATTTGTTATGATCTCAACAGTGTTTTGATCATTAAAATGAACTTCAGCTGAAAATGCGGTAGATATTAGAAGTCTGTTAATATCCGTAATTTCATAGTCCCTGGAAGTTATCTCATCCGATGGCTTAATTTTTTCATCACTGCATGAAATGACTACTATTAGCAATAACATCTATGGAATGGCAGGTAGGTTTTTCATTACAATCTATTTCACTTAAAGACGCGATATAACTTACAAGGTTTATCTGTCTGATAAAAGTCATATCCTGGATTTCAATGACTCAAACTCAGATGTTACTATTTTATTTTCAGGCGCTATTTCATAGCATTTTTCTATCAGAGAGAAAGCTGCTTTATAGTTGCCCGTCCTTTTCCAAAACATCGCCAAATAAAAGTTTGACGCCAATTCATCCGGGTATAACCTTACATTCAATTCATATATCCTTTGTGATTCAATTATCTTAAAATCGGTAAATAATACTCTTGCAAGTGTACTGAGTTCATATACATTCTCTGTTAGTTGTCTCAGGGAATCAATATTGGTATGTTCTTTTATTTCGAACTCCCTGTTTTCATAAATCCTTGAAAATAATTCATTTGCTACTCTGTATTTAGGAAAATATGTATTCGACTGCTGAATTTGCAAAATATCTTTTTCAATAGACATTTTAGGTGATTCAACTATTCTATTATGTTCTTTGCCTTCTTTGTAGAAAATAAAAACAGGAACTCTATGAATATATTTCCCTACTTCCATCTGTTCCGGACTCTTTTTATATAATCCATGCTGGTTGCCCAGTGCTATAAGTCTCACTTTTTCATTGGGATATTTAAATGCATCAAGGACTTTCAAAAAATGTGGAACTTCTCTTTTGCTGTCTCCACACCAGCTTCCATAAAAAACTGTAATGCTGTCAAAGTCAATTTGTTTCAATCGAGTAGAGTCAACATCGTAATTTCTATAATTGCTTAAAAACCAATCTGAAAAGGGAAATTGCTCCAAAACTTCTCTTGAGGTTTCACCTAACAACTGCTTTTGCCCATTTTCCGTTATATAATACTGATTATATGGCTGGGCATTAGAAAATCTTAAGGTTGAAATTAGAATTCCAATGATTATTAAATTTTTCATAGTTTTTTTCTTCAATACTATGATTCAAACTCAAAAATCATTGTTAATAAACACCAAACAATAGTTAATGGATTGTTAAATCGGTCTATTTATCAAGAAAAACACTTGAAATATCCTCTGATACTCTTACCGGTCTATTCTTAATTTTATCCATTAAACACCACCCTGTAATAGCATCAACTGCCAGAGAGCCATCTTCTTTGAAAATCTGAACTTTTCTAGGCCATTTTGCTCCGTCTATCTCGCTTACTTCTGTTTTGATACATAATTTTTCATTTAAAAAACAAGAACGCTTGTATCGTACTTCGTGTGAAACCACAACCCAGAAATATTTTTCATTAAGTTCTTTTGGAGCCTGGGAAAACCAGTGTTCTTTAGCTATTTCCTGAATCCACTCAATATAAATGATGTTATTGACGTGATTTAGTTCATCAAGGTCAGATTCTATAACTATTCTATTCTTTTCAAATTTAGCTCTCTGCCCCATTATCGAATAATTATATTTGTCAGCTCCATTTGAAATGAAAGTGGCCCTTCATGTTTACTGGATATCCAGACTTCCTGATATTCATTCCATTCATCCCATGTGATTTCTACTCCTCCAACAGGAATTATACTCACCCACATTTTCCATTTGACAGGTTTATAATCTTCGTCAAAGAACCATAAATAGGTATCTCCGGGTGTTACACCTCCTGAAGTATAGGTCACTTTCAAAGCAGGCCCATCTTCAGTTTCAACTATTTCCCGGACAGTCCCGGGATCCTTTACTTTAAAAGGTGCAACCAACCAAAATGAATCATTTGCAAAATAACTCCATGCTGTATTTATTAGTGTTTCCTTATTTTCCCCGGACAATTCTTTTTCACCTGTAAATGCCTGACCTTTTAGTGATTTAGTATTTAAGATAACCTGATTCTCCCCCCAGGAAACTACCACACTATCTCTTTCCTTAAACCATTCATAATGGTGTCCACCAGGAAAATCCCATTCAAGATAGGTGAGAGAATCAAATGCGTTTTTATTTAATGATTCTAACATTTTATCCGTGAGGTTCTCTGCTTCTAAACCCTGCATTCCAGAAGGGATTTCTTCATCATTTATCAGAATTAATGCAAACAGTATAAGTATTACACCCAAAAAAATGAAACCGACAATCTTTAAAATTCTTTTCATAGGCCAAAAATTAACAATTATCAGAGTAAGAATCGAACCTTTTCTAAAATTGTCCGTTATAATAGTATTACTATTATTTTAAATATAATTACTACCTAAATGAGTGTGGAGTTCAAAAGTGATAAAGTTAGCAGTATTAAATCTGATCAAAAAGTAAAAGTCGCAGTAGCTAAAGGAGATGGCATTGGTCCTGAAATAATGGATGCAACCATCAGGATAATAGAAGCGGCTAATGCTAACATTGATCCTGAATATGTTGAAATTGGTGAAAAATCCTACATGAAGGGTTACACTTCAGGTATAACAGAAAATGCTTGGGAAACAATCAATAGAAACAAAATTCTTTTGAAAGCTCCTATAACAACTCCTCAAGGTGGTGGATTCAAGAGTTTGAACGTTACGCTGCGAAAATCTCTCAACCTATATTCCAACGTAAGGCCATGTAAATCTTTACATCCATTTGTGAATACTCTCCATCCAAAAATGGATGTAGTGGGCATCAGAGAAAATGAAGAGGATTTATATGCCGGAATTGAACATCAACAGACTCCTGAAGTGATACAATGTTTAAAGCTTGTCAGCATCCCGGGTAGTAGAAAGATCATTAGATATGCTTTTGAATATGCACGAATAAATAATAGGAAAAAAGTTACCTGTTTTGTAAAGGACAATATCATGAAGCATACAGATGGAATGTTTCATAAAGTCTTTAACGAAATTGGAAGAGAATATCCTTCGATAGAGAAAGAAGTACAAATAATTGATATAGGGACCGCGCGACTGGCCACAAAACCTGAAAATTACGATGTAATTGTTACCTTAAATTTATACGGAGACATCGTTTCTGATATCACAGCAGAAATTGCAGGTTCTGTCGGCCTGGCCGGGTCCGCCAATATTGGAAGAAATTATGCAATGTTTGAAGCTATCCACGGTTCAGCTCCTGATATTGCAGGAAAAAATATTGCAAACCCCAGCGGTTTATTAAATGGCGCGTGCCTCATGCTTCAGCACATCGGACAACAGGAAGTCGCTGAAAAAATCACAAATGCATGGTTGAGAACCTTAGAAGATGGAGTTCATACAGCAGATATATATAACGAAGAGTTTAGCAGGAAAAAAGTAAGTACTTCTGAGTTTGCAGATGAAGTAATAAAAAGATTGGGTGAAAAACCTCAAAAATTAAAGTCGGTAAGCTTAAACAAAGCTGCTGAAATGAAATTTGAAAATACCGAAGTTTCGACTCCTTCTAAAAAAGAGCTGGTTGGAATTGATATCTTTTTAGATTGGGACGAAGGTAAAAACCCAAATGTTCTGGGAGAACTCCTGGAAAAAGCCAGCACAAAAAATATGCAGCTAAAAATGATCACTAACAGAGGTGTCAAAGTGTATCCGGAAGGAAATGAGGAGACTTATTGTACAGATCATTGGAGATGTCGATTTATAGATTCATCTGTAAACAAAAAAGAAATGGGTGCC
>CAYTFO010000077.1:0-16134 GCA_964437135.1 uncultured Roseivirgaceae bacterium
TTAGGTGCTTCACGGGCAATATTGGAATTTACCGGACCCGGACACAGAGAATTAACAGTAAGTTTATCATATCTACGATTCAATTCGTTAGCAAAAGTTGTCAGAAAGAGTTTATAGTATCCATATCTACCTACTACACTCCCTGCTCCGTATTCAATAAATTTCCCAAAATTTTCCCAGTCAAAATCAGTGGCATTACGATGACTCTCACTGGAAACTATGATCACTTTTCCGGTGTGCTTTAGAATTCCTTTATCAATTAATCTTTTTATCAAATAGAATGCAGATAGGTAATTGACCATAAACATTTCTTCCAGTCCATGTTGAGTTTTGCGACTTTTTAGTGGAACCATTGCAGCATTGGAAATCATAATATCCAGCTTGACGCCATCAGCTTGCAAACTTTCAATAAAATTATCAATAGTTTCAAAATCCAATAAATCCAAATATCGCATTGATACTTTTCGATTCCCTGATTCATTTTTGATCTCTTCGACTTTCTCCGGAATACTGCTTCGGGCAGTCATGATTACCTCTGCATTGAATCGGGCAAGTCGCTCAACTGTTGCAAGTCCTAACCCACTACTTGCTCCCGTCACTAATATCGATTTATCAGATAAATCGATATTTTCAGGCAACTGTACTGACTCTTTTGATCCACGGTAAAGGTCCCTGATACCTTCAATTGTTGCTTTCAGTGGACTGTTATATTTGCCTTTCTTACTCATTTAGAATTTTAGTATTGGAGTATTCCATAAATAATTCCTCAATCTTTGCACTACTCAAACCCCAATCTTTTATATCATAATTATGCCTGCTTTGATAGGTGGATTCAAAAGAAGTATTGGAATCATTTATCTCAAACAGCCCTGTTTTCGAAGCAATACTTTGCAATACTTTATGCTCATTTTTTACTAAAGACCCATATTTTACATTTATAATATTGCCTTCCTGCTTCTTTCTAAATTCAACTCCTTTTGATAGCATTATTTGAATTTTCGAAAGCCAGTGATTAGTTATATCTGTTCGATCTACACTATCAGAAAACATTCTTCGACTGTGATACAACATATTTAAAAAACTTGGAATCGTTTCAATCACCTTTCGATGTGTCCAAATGATTTGCAGATCTTCGATTTCGACTTTACAAATATCCAAATATTCAAGATGATGTGGTGACTTCAGCACCCAAAATGCTCCACCTCTTTGCCATTGTAGCAATTTCAATAGTTTGATCTCATACTTATAAGCTTCTGAATGATCCTGTCTTCCCAACCATTCAGCATAACCAGGAACGTGCATTATTGCTTCAGAAGAAGAACTCATAAAATGAAGGTCCAACAATAAAACATCCTCCTCAGGTTGATTATGGTAGATGGGGTGTATTGAATGAAATGTTGGTGATATCCATTTGACAGCCCTTTCATTTATCCTGGTTCTCCTTATTCTATTTTGATATTCACTCTTTTTTTTAACAGGTGCCGGATATAAAGCTTCCCAACTAAAAAGCTGCCGTGCACCCTTTTGTTGGGAAAGTAATCGCTGAAGTTTAGTAGTTCCGGTTCTCTGTAGTCCTGTTATCAATAAAACCGGAAGCAATGGTTGTTGTACTATTTCGGGGTATTTTGAAAACCAATATTCTGCCCATAATCTGGATTCAAGCTGACCCAATAATTTCTTTTTGATCATGAAAGAACCGAATGGATGCAATCGAGCTTCTTCATTGATACTTTTTATTAAAACCTGTAAAGCTTCATCATTAAAATCCTCACCTAAAGAACTCAATCCTGTATTTTTCCTGGCATTTTTTATCAGACTGTCAAATGAAAGGTTCGTTTTAGACAAACTATTGTTGTAAAGTCGGATTAGTATGGGTCTTCGATCAGTAATCAGCATTACAAATCCTCTATTTTAACAACTTCTGTAGAAAGAGACTGAGGAACCTCTTCCTCTGGCCTATACCACCTCCAGCACATTGTTCCTTCTGTATGTCCGGCGGTACTTAACCAATTCACTGCATTTTTAGGTTTTTGTTCTGACACTACAATAGTTACAGTCCCATCATAATCAATATGTGCCGAATGACTATTCACACAAATTGGAAAATACCTGTAATCTAGTGATTCCATCCAGTAATTATTTAACTGAAAATTCCAGGTATCACATTTAGGTATAGTAGTTTTAACCACTAATGCTTCGTTTTCTGATAATTTCCAATGACTATGATAGTAAATAATACCCGCATCACCACCGGCGGCATTTGATACCTCGGAATCAAACATTGGTAGTTGATTGGTATGTTTTTGGAATCCTTTTGCCCATTTTGAAAAGAGCATCGGAGCACCTGCGACAAAAAGACTGGCAGTATTTAAACCCTCAACTATCTGTTGAGGTAAGATTGAACCCGGTACACCTTCTACATTTAAAGCTTCAATTGTTAGTTCTGAAGGTTTTTCTTTTTCCCGATCCAGATACGTTTGCCGAACCATCAATAAAGACTTATCAGACTCAATCTTTAGCCAGTTTTTTCCTGAGGGTTCTTTGGTCAGCATAATTTCAAAACTTCCATCCTGCTCTATTATCAGATCTTTATCCTCCAGTACACCACAGGGAGCTAGTCCACCTGTTGTTCCATAATTACCATTCTGTGTGAAAAAACCGAGATAGTGAATAGTATTTCTTTTACCCGTTATTTTATACTCATAGGCACCTGATATTTGTGCATTTAGATAATGATTGTCAGGGTTGTCAGCACCCATTTTGATAGTTTCATGTACAGTTCTTCGAAATACAGGATACTTTGGATCTCCGAATTCAACAAAAGCCTCTAATCCGGCACGCGTTAATCGACTGAGATAACGGACCCCTTCAGCCTGCTGAGATGGGTCTTGAGGAGCCCCGGGGTAAACCAAAGCTGTTCCGGCAGATTTTAAGTTGTCACAGAATTCCTCCCAGGCTTTTCCTGATGTTACCTTTTCTTCATAAATATCCTCCTCGGTTTTTCCTTTAAGCTTAAGAACTAGTCTCCGCCATTTTCCAAAAACCGAAAGAAGGGCAATCAAAAGTGTTTTCATTAACCAAAAATTCTATCTTTAAATCTATATTGATTTCTATTGGTGAAAAAAATTAAACAGAATTAATTGGCCTTATTTCATAAATCATATCACGCAGAGGTTGAGATAAATGCTGCAAAAGAGAAAGTGTGGTCGATACTTATAGATCTTGAAAATTATTCACAATGGAATGAATTCACACCTCAGATTAAAACCGATTGGAAAATCGGATCAGAAGTTTTGCTTACAGTGCAAATGAAGGACGGAGCAAAACCACTTCTACAAAAAGAAATGATGATTCGATACAATCCAAAGTCAGACTTTTCATGGGGGTTAAACTGGGGTATTTTTCTTAAAGCTGAAAGGGTCCAAAGGTTAGTTGAAAAAGATAATCTGACCATTTATCTGACCACAGATACGATCAGCGGACCATTGATGCCAATAGTTGATTTATTATACGGAAAAAAGATCCAAAATGGGTTTGAAAGAGTTGCAAAAGGGCTAAAAGCATATGCTGAAAGGAGTAAGTAAGGAAAAATACGGCCAATCAGCTTGTGTAATTGGTGCCGCAGAAGGACTGGGGGCAGCTTTCAGTATGGAATTAGCCAGAAGAGGATTTGAGCTGTTGTTAGTGGATATTAAAGTTGAAGAACTTGAAAAACTAAAAGACCGTATATCAGAAAACTTTCAGGTAAGTGTATCCTTACTAATAGTAGATTTGAAAGAGTATAATTCATGGAAAAAGATCAATGCTGCATTAAATGACCATAATTGCAGATTTCTGGTTTATAATGCAGCTTATGGGCCGGTTAAAAAATTTCTATCGAATGATCATTCGGAATTGGATGCTTATCTGGATGTGAATGTCAGAAGTCTGATTCATTTGATACGTGAGTATGTTGAATTGCCAATTACTAAAAAAAAGGGAATTTTGTTTTTATCAAGTCTTGCGGGTTTTACAGGTACACGCTTTGTAAGCCCGTATTCCGGAACTAAAGCTTTTATCTGGAATTTTGCTGAAGGTTTACATTACGAGTTTGAAAATGAACCAATAGATATAGGGATTTGCATTCCGGGAGCAATAGATACTCCTAATTTCAGAGCTACAAATCCGAAAAAAACATCATTAAGCCCTACTCCTATGCTACCTGAAAAAGTTGCTTTTGCTGCATTGAATAAATTTGGTAGACGTTTATTCATTATTCCAGGTTTTCTCAATCAACTGACTTTTCTTTTATTCAGGTTACTTCCAAGATCGATTACTTCAGCAACTCAGAACAGGGTTATGAAGGAGATGTATGATAAGAATTAAATTTCTCAATTAAATAAAAAAAACCCCGACGGATACCGTCGGGGCTTAATCACTAACCTTTTGTTGTTGTAGGAAACTTCTATAATTAGTTCTTTATTAATCTCAGTGTCTTAACATTTGCTGATTTTTCCTCCCTGACATTTACGAAGTACATGCCTGGTTTAAGATCAGAAATGTTAATTCTTAGTTTATTCTCGTTATTACCCTGAACTTTCAATACTTCTTTACCAGTAACAGAAATAATAGTCACTTCCTGTATTCTGGTATTTTTGGCATTTATAAAGAATTGATCTGTCGCAGGGTTTGGATAGATTGACATTGAAACATCCAGATCCTCAACTGAAAGAACATCATCACTATTTAGTATAGTAATAGTTGCAGATACAGTCTCACCTAACTTCAACCCACTTGAAGGCTCAGAAATAGTAACTGTAAATGTTTCTTCATCCTCGATATCTTCATCATCAGTTACCGTAATTGTTACTGTACCTGAAGTTTCACCATCCAGAATTGTAACTGTTTCAGAGCTAAGCGTTACATCACCGGCTGCATCACCAGCCAGTGCAATTGAAACAGTCTGGTCGCCAGTTACAGCCTCGTCTGCTGTTATGGTTACGGTTACTTCGTCCCCTTCTTCAATCTCTGTAGCCGAAACAGTAAGGTTAACCGGTACATCGCTTGGAAGTATCGTCACCTCAACTGCAGACTCTGCTCCAGCATATAAATCTCCTGTAGCTTCCAAAACATCCACTGTGAAAGTCTCTGTACCTTCAGTATTCTCATCGTTATTAATTTCAATTGTGGTTGTACCCGAAGTGGTTCCGCCTGTTATAGTGATTGTTGCTGATGTAAGAGTAACATCATCTATTGCATCACCTGATAGACCGATTGTAACCGTTTGATCGGTAGAAATAGCACTATCAGAAGTCACTGTTACAGTAATTGTCTCTCCTTCATTAACTTCTACACTTGATAATGCAAGTTCCAAAGCAATTGAGTTCATAGGAATTATTCTTGTAGGCTCAGCATCAAAAGGATAAGCAGCAGCTGTAACAAGGCTATCAAGACCTTCTTCTGAGATCAGATAATTCTTGAATGCCTGCTGATAAGTTGTTCCTACAGTAGTAAAGTCTGTAAGACCCAACAACTGGAATGGGAACGCATCTCCACCATTTAATGTAAAGTCGATGGAAGCTAAATTGATGTTTGGAGCGCCTTCTACAGGTTTACCACCTCTTACAATGTAAGTTCCATCGTCCAGCTGTATAGAAACTACTTTTTCACCAGGTGTCGTAATCGCTCCATTTTCTATAACTATGGAAGTATTACTTCTGTCATACCTTACTACAATTCCTGAAAACTGAGGGAATCTACCATCAAGATCAGGAGATTCAGCAACACCCCACTCAACAATCGTTTTAAACTGTGCAGGAGTTATATCTTCCATTACAGAAACTATGTTAGTAAATGCTGCAATATCCCTGGTATCAAGATCTGTAATTCCACCGGCTGGTAAAATATCCTCAAGTCTTAATCCTCCTGAATTTTGCATTGCCACATTGGGTTCATTAACTCCAAACTCAGCGAAGTTTTGTTTTCCCTGCCATAGTAATGCATCAGCGAACAGGTTACCCGCATTGGTCTCTTTAAATCTCAAAGATTCCCTTCTAAAATCAAGATCAACTTCTGAGGTTGCAATAACTGTAGTAGCGGATTCCTGAAGGAATTCCCTGATTGGATCTTCAATCGCTCTAACAATTGCAGAGTCTGCTGGACCCGTTACTAAAGTGATATCATTGTTAAATACTTTAATAACCTTACCATTTTCATCGAAATCAACCAGAAGATTTCCAATAAATCTATATTGACCAGGTGTTGTAACAATTACAACATCTTCGTCATTTGCATCCTTAACGATTATTGGATAGCTATCGATTGGCTTAATATTATACGGATCACCAGTATTTGGATTATTGGATAATAATTCATCACCACCGCCAGCAATCACTATATCAACGTTTTTTAACTGATCTGCAAGATCAATATCATCATCTAATCCCTGCAGGTGACTTATTAGAATGATCTTATTAACTCCATCTGCAGTAAGCGCATCGATTTCCGTCTGTGCAATACCGGCAACATCCTCTAGGATAGTAGTATTACCCGGACTTGAGATATCAGCTATTTGAGGATAGGTCAATCCTACAATACCAATTTTCTCTCCACCTTTTTCAACGATAGTGCTTTTTCTTATTCTCCCTGAATCTACTAATGCCTGAAGTTCAGGTACGTTTGTAAACTCAAGGTTTGCACTTACATAAGGAGCCAGGTTTGTTTTGAATTCATTGATAAATTCAGCCAAAACAGTAGTACCAAAATCAAAATCGTGGTTTCCTAATGCAATCGCATCATATCCTATACTATCAAGAAGAACCGCATCATAATATATTCCATCAGCTACTCCTGCATCAAACTCTGGTCCTGCGAGGAAGTTATCCCCGGAAGAAAGCATGATTGATTGATAACCTCTTGATGCAGCCTGCATTCTTTGTCTGTTAAGTGTCTCAACAAACTGACCTGCTCCACCACCAAGTGCTGGTAAACCATTTAAAGTGATTGAATCAGGAAGAACATCTGATTCTCCGTCATTATTATGGAATACTGCCAATGTAAATGGATTTTTGGCTTCACCTATAGAATATGTAGTGACTGTTCCACTTACTTCATTCGAAACTATCAATAATGGTGTATTATTTGGACTTTCAGAAGCTGGCACAAAAACCAATCCCTCAGGTCCATTGTCTCCATGTATTACGAAGTCATCTTCAGGATCAGTACTAAAATCCCTGTTATTTACATATTCAACAAACTCTACATTGTTAGGGTCTGTAATATCGTAAACCATGATACCCCCTATTCTTTCCAATCCGATGAAAGCATAGGTTACACCATCTACTACACCAATAGTAATTGCTTCCGGTTCCGGACCTTTATTGTCTGATCTGTCTTTTCTGCTTCCGTCGTCATCTGATGCATTGAAATTATCAGGGAATAAAGAAGCAGTGATTTGTTCAAATTCATCCTGACTATCAAAAACTACTGCTCCCGTGGAAGCATTCCAAATAGTGAATGATCTTGCTCCATATGCAAGGAGTTCCTTGTATTCACCATTTCCAGTTTTTTCTGCTGTATTTACAATTCCGAGTCCACCAGCTAATTCCTGAATTTCTGCTGCATTAGGGAATGTTACAGGATCAAGAACTACATCTCCAATTTCAGTCTCATCAGTATAAACCAGACACTCACCATCTTCTGCATCATAATCTCCACCTAAAGTTGTACATTCAGCTTCTGAAACTTCAGCAATGTATTCTCTTGCATCTCCTTCATTTGCTGTTACCAGATAAGTTGTATTTCCTACAGTATAACTTGCGATCGCATCCGGCATGTAGATACCTTTAATAGGTAATCTATTATCAATGAAAATCTCATCATCTGTAACATCTGGCACATCAATACCATTTCCTGGTAAAGAATGATCCTTAAAGCCAAGACCAATGATATCATCAACAGTTGCAGTAGAAATTGTAACAACCGCTACAGCATTATTTTCCTGAAGAGTAACATAAGCTTTATCGCCAACTACTGTGATGTATTCCGGCTCTAAATCCTGAGCAACAGTAGCATTTGGTCCAAATATTCGAACCCCTTCTGTTGCCAGCGTAGCCTCCTGACCATTAAAAGCTGTGAACGTAGCCGTAGTTACCGTTCCATTAGCAGCGCCTGTGGAAATATCTATAATCGAAATACTTCCTTCAGGATCAACTGTATAATCATCGTTTGGCTCTCCTTCATTGGCTACAATTATTTTTGAGCCGTCGTTGTTGAAAGTGACCATATCAGGTAAAGCACCAACTGTATAATTCTCAATTACAGATAGATCACTAGCATTGAATATGTAAACTTTACCGGCATCTGTTTTCACGTCTGCTTCAATTGCAGCAACCATTAAAGTATCAAAAGTTGCTACACTATTCACACCACCTCCAAATGAAGTAATATCAATGGTATCCATCCTCACAGGGGCTGTAGGGTCGCTCATGTCTAGAACTTCGATTGCATCTATTTCTGCATTTGTGACAAATAATTTGTCTGTAGCAGAACTAAATGCTGAAATTTCAGCTGCTCCTTCATCAAATGCATCTGCCAATTGAATAGTGCTGATCTGCTGGAGTTTTCTATTTGGTGCAGGTTCAACAATTATTGCAAAAACATCTGAAACTGAGTCTTCGAAACTTGTAGCAATTGCTTCAACTGCTAAATATGTAGGCTCATCAAATTTTCCTCGGATTACACCTTCATCATCTGAAAGTGTTATTTCCGAAGGAAGTGGTGTATTATTTAGACCAACTGCAGAGTAGAAAAGTTTTGTATCTCTGTCAACAAAATAGTCTTTTAAGTCTAACTCAAAATCAAATCCTGCTCTCGTTACAATATCAGGAATTTCTCTTACCAATTCTGGTCTTTCTATAGTAGGACCGGACTGTTGGAAACTTATAGTTAATAATGGAGCATCATCAGGGCTGCCATCAAAGGATTCAGCAGTTCTTACACCTGTTCCACCTATATAGAAAGCTACTGCACTTCCTGAAACCCAATCCTCTTTGTTAACAAGTTTCTGAAGTAAAGGAGCAATATCAACAGTTCTTTCATTTTCTCCTGCCGCTCCAACTTCTGTCCAGCTTCCCGTAGGAATATTCCAATCTATGGTATCTTCAAGGAAAGTTCTGGAAGTAATATTGAAATCAGATTCTCCGAATATTGCAGGATTAACATTGTCCTCCGCAATAATGTAAAGATTTACAGGATCTTCATTTTTACCGTTTTCGTCAACTGTAAACTGAATCGTTGCCTTTTCAATTTGTGCAAGTCTTGGCAGTGTTACGTTTGCAAATCTCATTCCGGTGATTTGAGGATTTCTTCCAATTTCCTCATTACCCAATTCGAGATCGCTACTTGTAACATCCATACTGCCCTCTGGTCTGAAAGTATCATTGTTTGGACCATCGAAATACTCTTCTGCATCATCCTCAGAAGAAGCAATTCTAATTGAAAGGTCAACTACAGGAATAAAATCAATAACTAATCTGGCTGCATCCGGTGCACTTCCATCAAATGACTCTGCTTCTCTTACACCTGTACCACCAATGTAGAATGCCATAGCATTACCAGGGGTCCATCCTTCACTGTTTACTATTTTCTGTACCAGTGCTTTCAGATCAGGAGTTCTTTGATCAGGTCCTGCTTCTCCAACTGTTGCCCAGCTATCAACAGGAATATTCCAGTCAATTGAATCTTCAAAGAATGTTCTTGAAGTAATATCGAAAGCTGTTTCTGAATATGAAGCAGGATCTGCAGCATTTTCAGCCAATATGTACATGTTAGCAGGATCCGTATTTTTATCCGTTGCATCAACCGTTAACTGAATAAATGCATTTTCTATGATTGCTCCTGCAGGAATTTCAATATTATCGAATCTAAATCCTGAGATTTGAGGATTTTTATCAGGGTTTTCATTTCCTAATTCAATATCACTACTTGCAACATCCATGCTACCCTCTGGTCTGAATGTATCATTATTGGGCCCATCAAAATACTCCTCAGCATCATCTTCTGATGCAGCGATTTGTACATCTACGTTGTTAACAGGAAGGAAATCCACAATTAGTTTCGGAGCATCATTAGGACTTCCATCAAAAGACTCAGCTGCTCTTACTCCGGTACCTTTTATATAGAAAGCCATTGGATTACCAGGATTCCAATCCGGATTGTCAACAATTTTCTGTAATAGTTGAGAGATATCTGATGTTCTTTCATCTTTTCCTGCTGCTCCAACCACAGTCCATGTTCCCGCTGGAATATCCCATTTTACAGAATCCTCTATAAAATCTCTTGAAGTGATGTTAAAATCAGCATCTGTAAAGATGGAAGGGTTTGTATTATCCTCAGCAAAAATGAAGTGGTTTGCTGGGTCTTCATTCTTACCATTTTCATCTACAGTAAACTGTATGGAAGCAGAAAGAATTTTAGCTCTTTTAGGAATGGCTACAGATGCAAATCTCATTCCTGTTATCTGAGGATTTCTGCCAATTTCTTCATTTCCTAATTCAAGGTCACTGCTAGAAACGTCCATGCTACCTGCAGGCCTGAATGTATCATTGTTAGGACCATCGAAATACTCTTCAGCGTCATCTTCCGAAGAAGAAACCTGTACAACTAATGAAGATTGACCTTCACCAACTGGTGGTGGAACATTAAGAGAATCAAGTCTCAAACCAATGACAACTGGATCATGATCAGAAGATCTAAGTTCATCAGCAACATAATACTCATCTAACCCATCATATTGTAAGAAATCTGGCAAATCTGCATTTATATTCCAGTTTCCGCCACCTGTTATTTGTGGGGTTGCAAATCTGTTTCCTAAAATGTAATCTAATGACCCTGTAAGGCCGTCAAAAACATATGTGTAAGATCCTTCTGGAAGAACATTACTGTAACCTTTATCTCTTAAGGCATCAATTGGATCTTCCTGCGCATATGAGTTAATATCTCCAATGATTAAATAATCAGGGTCTCCGCTACCGGTAGGATCAGACTCTAACCAATCAGCCTGAGCAATTGCAGCTAAAGTTCGGGTTCTATTACAGTTACCCTGGTATTCATTATCATCACCAGATCCACATCCTGAACCTTTAGATTTCAAATGATTAACAGCTACTGTGATTTTTTCACCGGTTGCTTTCTCTCTAAAGGTCTGAGCTAAAACAGGTCTGTTTCTTCTATCATTGAAGTTTTCATCTATACTGTCATTTAGTACAGCAAAATCACCTATTGCTTCAACGGTTGCGGATTTATAAATCAAGGCAACTTTGATCTCATCGAATGTGCCATCACCTCTCTTTATAATACCGGTTTCAATTGGAGTATAATATCCATTACCAAGCTGTGTATTTAGAGCTGTTACTAATTCATTAAGTGCTCCGTTTTCACCCTCGTCATTTTCAATCTCCATCAAACCAACAATATCTCCATCTATATCAGCCAAAGCAGCAACTATTTTATCTAGCTGTTTTGTTAGTTCTGCAGCTGAAGCAGCACCTCTTGAGGTTGGGAATCCTCCTCCCTGGCCATCACCATTGAAGAAATTAAGTACATTAAACGCTACAACTTTCAGCCTTGCTTTTTCACCTACCATAGGTGGGTTTTCATTCACCATGCGATAATTGAAAGTAGGCTTAGTGGTTGGTTGAAGTTTATATGCTGTGTTTTCGTTGTTAAGTACTCCAGTAACACCCGATACAGTAGTACCTACGGGTATTTCATTATTCATTCCAAGGTATGGAATTGGTCTGTCGTTTGATCCGATTCTGGCATCATCAAGTATAAATTGATTCCTTGCAATTAGGTCAAATGCTGCCATTAATGCAGGTTCATTACTTCCTCCGGAAGTCGTGTTCCCGTTAGGATCAGAATCGTTTGCGTCAATCACTTCCGTTGGATTTATCAATCTTCCTTTAGACAACCTTAACTCTCCTGCATTATCTACTAATCTGTTTTCAGAAACCGTCAATTCATCTGAAAATGCTATCAACATTCCCTCAAGTGCTTCAAAATCTTCCAGACTTGAAACTGGTAAAGTAACTGAAACAGGAGTAGGTAGTGTGTTTCCTGAGCTTACAACCACCAGGTCAGTAACTTCAGTAAGAGTTGTTTGGCCCTGAATTTCTCTGATTACTGCATTTAGAGTCACTGAATCTCCAACTGCGAGGTTTACTCCAAGACTAGCTTGTGTTGCTGATACAAAAACACCATCAGAGGTTGTAGCATCATCATCACCTGTAGCATCCTGTAGATAAAAACCTCCTAATGAAGAATTATAACCAGCACCTTCATATGGCATATTTCCATCGAATATTGCTGTAATTATACCACCTGTTGCGACAGGAGCATCTTCAAAGAAAGACTCCTCACCACTACCCTGAATGTCGTAAACAGCAAGCTCACCTGCCGGCTGAATAGGTACATCCCTGGATACTTTAAAGTTATCAACTCTAAACCTTAAACTTTGTCCACCACCTGAACCGATGGATTCATATCTGATAGCAATAACTATATCCTCACCGATTAGAGAGGCAGGAAGTGCAATTCCTCCGGTGTTTACAAAGTCATCACTTGAAGTTTGCACTCTTACAACATTATCTGCAGCTGTAAATGCGGTAAAGGTTGCAGTGGTATCTCCTGATCCTTCAACATAATCAGTACTATAGAATACCTCAGGTTCCGGACCTCCAAATCTGTTAACATAATCAAGACTTAAAAATATGGTTCCTTCTTCTACTGTAAATGAAGGTGTGATCAACCAGCTAATACCCGATCCGACACTAAATCCATTGAAGTCAACATATCCATCTGCATCGTAGCTTCCTACATCAATTGCTCCGAAGTTTAACAATTCGAAATCTGTATTTTGAGTGTCCTCAAAATCTTCTGATATAAGGTCGATTGGTTGATTAACAAAGAAATTGTCAATTCTGAATCTTAGACTCTGTCCGCCGGCATCTCCTAATGATTGATATGCAATTGCAAAATATACTGATGCTCCATTTATTGTAGAAATATCAATATTACCTGAATTCACAAAGCTGTTATCACCAGGTGTTCCAACTTTAATAATATTTGTTGCAGCTTTGATTGTATCGAAAGTAAAGTTTGCAGGGTCACCTGAACCATCATAGTCTGTACTATACAAAATAGCAGGATCAGGGCCGTCAAATCTTCTTACATAATCAAAGCTTAACAGGAAATTCCCAGCTGAAACATCCACTGCAGGAGAGATTAAATAACTAATCCCTGCTCCTACACCAAATCCATTAAAATCTATGAAAGTACCATCGCTTCCGCATCCGATAAGATCAGCATTCGAGTTTTTCTCTACCCAGCCATCCGGAATGTCAGGACAATCCAAATCAAATCTCTCATTAATTGCAATAGCTGGTCCCGGAGGCGGTGGAATTTCACCTACCTGATAAACAGAGACAGTTCCACTTATTTCATTAGTAACAATCAAAAGGTTTTGATTATTCGGACTTTGATCAGCCGGGATAAACACTAAACCTTCAGGTCCAAGATCTCCAGCAGTTCCGGCTTCTATTTCAGCCTTCGTAGCTTCAGCGTCTCTATTGGAAATATACCCTGCATAGATTGGATTCGTTTCATCTGTAATATCGTAAATAGCTACAGCGCTTATTCTTTCTAAACCTATAAAAGCATAGGTTTTACTACCTATAGTTCCGATAGCAACACCTTCAGGTTCCGGTCCTGCATCATCACTTCTGTTATCAAAAGCATTTTTGTCGTCTGTTGTATTAAAGATGCCAGGGCTTTTGCTTCTTACTAAAACTTCAAGTTCATTGCCGGAATCCCAGATTAAAGAACCGCTTGCATCCCAAACACCGAAAGATCTTGTACCAAACGCAAGAAGCTCAGTGTAATCTCCACTTGCTGTGGTATCTGCAATTAATGAGGCTTCAAGTCGTCCAATTGCAGCATCCTGCTGAAGTGAAGTTGCTAATGGGAATGTAGTTGCATCCAATGGCATGTCTTTGATTCTCGCAAGTTCTACAAATCCCGGAGTACCTTCATATTCCCTTGCATCTCCCTCATTTGCAGAAATGATAAAGTTGTTGGTTCCATCATTATAAATTGCGATTGCATCAGGCATGTACATACCTTTCACCGGCCATCTTGCAATATTGATAGCGCCGTCTCTGTTACTTAGATCAAGTCCATTTCCAACTGCCGAAAAATCTTTTGTCCCTAAAGCTACTATTGTTGGATCAGCATTTAAATCCGTAAGGTCTATTACTACTATTGCGTTGTTTTCCTGACAAGTAACATACGCGGTATTATTATCGGGCGTAATTGCTATAAACTCAGGTTCAAGATCCTGAGCAGCCGTTGCATTTGGACCAAAAATTCTTACACCGGCTGTTCTTAACGTCGCTGCGTCAAAGTTTGTAAAAGAGATCTGAGTAACATCCGTCTGGTCAAGATCTGCGAGGTTGGCAGGGATGTCTATCACGCTTACACTTCCTTCCGGGTCTGTTGTGTAATCATCGTTGGGCTCTCCTTCATTTGCAACTACCAATCTATTCGCATCAGGAGTGAAGGTGACCATGTCAGGTAGATTCCCAACTTCAAGGTCAACTACGTTTGACAAATCAGATATTTTAAAGAATTGAACAGTATCAGCATCTGTAAGCACTTCGCCAGAAATACCAACTGCAAAAAGATCTTTGTCACTGTTAACAGCTACACTTGTAGGGCTTCCCAGCAATGTTACGGGACTGTTAGCAATTTCAGTAGGGTTTGTTGGATCTGTTATATCAAGTATCCTAATAGCTGAACTATTTCCGTCAGTAAAGAATACATAATTATTAGTTGTGTCAAAAGCTGCTATTTCGGCACCTCCGGCATCGAATACTGCATCTGCAACCTGAAATGATCCGAGTAATTTTCCTTCGATAACATCATTAAAGGATTTACTTACATTTTCTTCAGCCACTGCTATAATTGCGAAAGTTGCAGAGAGATCGCTAGCACCTGAAAGCTCAGCTGCCTTTAAAGTGATTCCAAAGTTGGCAATATCATCATTAATATTACCCCCATTATACGCCAATTCAACTTCTGCGTTATCCAGCCCAGCATTGAGGGTTATGGAAGCCACTGTCAAACCTGCCGGAGCATTGTTTAATTGGATATTTGACAACGAAACATTTTCATCAGCAAAGGTTTCACCATCAAGGAAAAGATCTATTGAAGCACCATCAAGGGATACTTCAACCAGATCATCCGAATCCAGAGTAAGGGTTTGCGCCTGAGCGAACCCACCGATAAGCAAGGCACTCAAAATCATTATTAATGACCTTTGAGCAGCCAGCCAATTAGTAAATTTCTGATTCATAAACGACGAATTTTCAGTTTTAATTATTATTAGTTTTAGCAAAGTGTTATTGACCTAAACCTCTAAAACCAACCTAAATTCGACGAAAAATGCTGATTGGATAAAAAATAAGAAGTGACCAGAGACATTTCTCCGGATTGGATTAAAGTTAGTATTCGAATGTTGAGTTAGTATTTGGTTTAGCTCAACCATAAAATTACTAGCATAAAAATGCTCTGAACGTTTTTAAGTTTTAACAAATCTTGACTAAATGATAATCAAAGTGTGTCTTGAATGTTAAGGTATTAAAATTGGGGTAATCTAAAGGGGTGAAATTGAAGGAATCGAAATGATTAGGTTGGGGGATATTCTTTTGTTTTTATATTGTGTGCTGTGGTGTGTTATAGTATCGTAGCCTGCGGAAAAGGGATGTGGTGGGCTTTTCTAATGTTTTTCTATGGGTATTCTGTTAATATTCTATTCTTATAATGTTGATTTTTTGGTTCGCCTGACGACAACACTGGTTATACCAGCATACCTTGAATTAGACTGGAATCAATATATCACCAACTATTTGAGAAGAATCTTGCTTGCAAT
Source organism: uncultured Roseivirgaceae bacterium (assembly GCA_964437135.1). GTDB lineage: Bacteria > Bacteroidota > Bacteroidia > Cytophagales > Cyclobacteriaceae > CAYTFO01. The sequence continues at coordinate 15,968 of CAYTFO010000077.1, forward strand.
TTCACGAGGTACATTTGTAAGTTGGCTTCAGTTAACAATTAAATTAAAAGTAAAGCCAACTGCTCCCCAAGGATATTTTGGTGAGGAAAATCTCACTCAATTATTAACCTTGGTAACTCTTAATTACAAGACATACCAATCTTATCCCAAAAATATTTTAGGTGTAC
>CAYTFO010000078.1:0-15924 GCA_964437135.1 uncultured Roseivirgaceae bacterium
ATTTAAGTAATTTGTAGCCGATTTTTTTTCCTGTATTGCCAGATTATAAAACTCAATTGATTCCTCATATTGATTCAATTCTTTGTAGCATTCACCCTTCATGCTGTACAACCTGGCATTCATGCTTTCCAGAGTGCTTACCTGCACTTGTTCTCTACCGGTTGGGTCTATCTGAAAAAAAACAGCCTGAGTTTCGCTGCTTATATTTTTTATTAAATAATTAAGATCTTTCAGTGCCTGCTCATACAGTTCCATTTGTATAAATAATGAGGCCCTTTGGAAATATGCTTCATGAAATCCTGGTCTATATTTTATCAGTTCTGATAAAGTTTTGATAGCACCAAAATTATCATTGAGTTCAAGTTGGATTTTATGTTTAAAGAAAAGTGCATCAAAATCTGATTTACGTTTCAAATAGAGATTAATCTCACGCATGGAAGCCTCAAAATAGCCTTTATCATATAATTCCCTGGCCTTTTCGTAAGATGGCTCCTGAGTTGAAACATGAAAAGGAAAAACAAATACAATATAGCTAAACAGTAAAAAATGTCCCATTTGAATCTCTTACCTGGGTTCTAATCTGCTCTATGGTTTTCCTATGATTTGTTCTGGAAATTGAAGCAATATAATTTGCCGCTTTTAAAAAAGATAACAAAGAAGATACAGCTGGATTACCATTTGGCACTTCCAGGTAATCCGATACTTCTTTACCCAAAAAGTAACCCATAACTTCACCCATATCTATTCGAACCTGAGCTGGCTTCTGACTATTTAGAAGATTCAGTAAACTATTGGTAAGTCTAACTCCCTCGGAGCTCTTCCTGAATTGACGTTTTCTGATAAGTCTTTCAAGATGACTTACTTCATTAAAAGACTCAGGCAATAGATCTCTATTTATTCCCAACATTGCAGATATTACATTCCAAAAATGAATGTAAGCCTGTCTCTCTTTTTCATTCAGATCAATTCCTAATTTTTGTAACCCGCGGATACAAATTAGAGAAAATGAAAGGTTCGTTCCAGTCATATCTTCCTGATTGACAGGAGTTTCATCTTTTATATGTTTTGAAGCATAGTATCTTGCAAAAGCATGCATCAATCTAACTTTGAAAATAGCCGCATAACCTTTGCCTGTACTTTCAAAGGCATCATCTTCAAAAATCTCAAGTACGAATTGACCTGTTTCGGCTAACCTTTTTTCCGGATTCTCAAGTATCTTCCTGGATTGAATTAAAACTCGTGCACCATTAGCTGCTGCATAACAATATGGTAACGAATAAAGTCCCAAAATAGCAAGAATCGAGGATGAATGGGTGTTGAAAATCTTCCTTGCAAGTTCTATTTTTTTTTGATCAGCCCATTCAGGCAACCGGATATTATCGATAAGACTGCCTGCACTATCAAAATGCTCGGCAAATTGTTCCAAATCAGCATTTGTTGCGATTTGATTGAACCGACTTTTTACTTCTCCTGATTTGTCTTTTAAAATTCTCTGAACAAAATCGTCAGCAAGACTATCCCCCTGAAATCTAAATTTTTCTAAACCGTCCTTGTTGATCATAACTAGATAACCAACAAATGATGAATTTTGATTTAATAAACCTGATGAATTTGCATTGCACTGTCTTTTGCCAGATGTCTGAAAATTCCATTTTCATATCTGAAAAAGCTCACGGCCATTACCAGGAATAAACCCATTTCTTCGCCACAATCAACGTTAAATGGCAATGAAACCTGACCCGTCATAGGCTCTGTTGGTATCTTTAATACCGGAAGCATAGGACACTCAAATGATCCATATTTCCCGTGTATTTCCTGATTCTTTGGCCGGTAAGTTTCTGAAACTTTATCAAATTCAAAATCTGATAGCGCAACTAATCGCGCTGTTATTTTAAAATTTGTAGCTTCATCAGGAATAACAAAAACATCAGTAGGTACAAAAGCAGGAAAATGTAAAATTACCTGACCCTTAGTAGATCCCTGCCTTACATAATATTTGGCTCCAAAAATCTGATTGTAAGGTGATTTTGTATTAAACTCGAAGCCACTCAGTCTATGTCCATGCTTGCTGGGGCAAAAAGGCCTTTTACCCGTAATTCCTTCCTCCAGTTTTGCAAGGTTTCTAAATTCAGCTGTTAGTCTTCCAGAAACGTAAGTCTCACAAATCTCAGACATTCCCTGAGAAAGCGAACTCCTCAATGCTTTTGACATCATGGATGCAACTCCAAATTCTTTTTGATGCTCCCTTACTTCTCTGTAGCTATCAGCACTCTTAATTTGATCTGCAGAAGGTCCTCCCTTTTTTGCAACTATCATATGATCTACTCCTTTAATTTTATAGGTTCTTAAACCTTTAGGCCTGGTGTTTATATTTTCCTTCAGATTTAAAGAAACTTTATCCATAAAAAATAAAAAAGGTTAGTGCTATTAGGTTTGTCTTCGAAAGATATACAATCCAATATACACAAACAAAAAAAAGCTTACTTTTCCGGTTTAATTCCCGTTGAACAGGTAATTGATAATGAAGACTTTAATGTTTCATGATTTATATTTTTAGACATACCTCCCGGTAAAACCATTTTCAAACCGAAGTAGTAATCCTAAATTGAATTTTAAATTCAAACAGAAGTCTTCACCTAGTTTTTAATAACTTCGTGTTTTTAAACTATTCTTAATGAATGAATATATAAAATATTTAAAGAATGATATCCCTGCAGGTATCGTTGTTTTCCTCGTTGCCATACCACTTTGCCTTGGCATTGCTTTAGCTTCTGGAGCACCCCTATTCTCGGGATTGATATCCGGTATAGTCGGGGGAATTGTTGTTGGTTTTATTTCAGGTTCGCAATTGAGCGTAAGTGGTCCTGCAGCAGGTCTGACAGTCATTGTGCTCAATGCAATAGATACATTGGGTTCATTTGAATATTTTTTAGTTGCTGTATTATTAGCAGGGATCATTCAGGTTATTCTTGGTGTATTAAAAGCTGGTACTATTGGTCACTTTTTCCCATCAAGTGTCATCAAAGGAATGCTTTCAGCTATTGGTTTGATCCTAATTCTCAAGCAGATTCCCCATGCATTAGGAGATGACAGGGATTATGAAGGTGATGATTCTTTCTATCAACCGGATGGAGAAAATACTTTTTCGGAAATAATATTGGCTGTACAAAATATTGAACTGAGTGCCCTGATTATTTCCTCTATTTGTCTTGTCATCCTCATTCTCTGGGAGCAACCTTTTATGAGAAAACAAAACTGGACAACTATAATTCCCGGACCTTTGGTTGCGGTATTCGCCGGAATAACGATTAACCAATTGTATGCCACCATTTGGCCAGTAGGTTTTTTGGATGGCAATCATATGGTTACTATTCCAATAGCTTCTTCTGTTAATGAGTTTTTGGAAAATATGGCATTTCCTGACTTCGGAATACTGGGAAATCAACAGTTGTATATAGTTGCATTCACAATTGCAATTGTAGCCAGTCTGGAAACATTACTGAGTCTTGATGCAGTAGATAAATTGGATCCCTACAAAAGAATTGCTCCACAAAGCAGAGAGTTGATTGCCCAGGGATGTGGAAACATTACCTGTGGATTGATTGGAGGACTACCTGTGACTGCTGTTATTGTCCGTAGTAGTGCAAACGTAAGCTCTGGTGGTCGAACAAAAGTTTCAGCTATTTTTCACGGATTTCTACTTATATGTTCCATTCTCATATTTCCAGGTATTATCAATTTAATTCCATTAAGTGCTCTTGCGGCTATACTCCTAGTTGTAGGCTACAAACTAACCAAACCTACTATTTATAGAGCCATCTATAAAAAAGGACTTAATCAGTTTATACCTTACATAGTCACTATATTTTCAATATTACTTACGGATCTTCTCATCGGAATCTGTATTGGAATAGTGGTTGGGCTTTTCTATGTTGTAAAATCCAATTTCAGAAAATCAATAATGATCATAGAAGATAAAAACAATTATCTTTTAAGATTAAATAAAGATGTTACCTTTCTAAATAAAGCACTTTTAAGACATGAATTAGAGAGTATTCCAAGCAATGCCTATGTTATTGTGGATGGGACAAAAGCATCTTTCATTGATCAGGACATCATGGAAACCATCAATGATTTTAAAGATTACGCAAAATTCAAGAATATAACCGTCGAATTTAAAAAGACTGCTGGAAGTCTAAATACTACTTTCAAAGATGATTAAATTCATTTTTGAACTATTTTTAATCCGATAATTGAAACCAATAAATGAAATCATACGAAAAGCTATTACTCGAAAATAAAGCCTGGGTCCAGGAAAGACTTGAAATTGACAAGTCCTATTTTGAAAATATGTCAAAAGGGCAAAAACCTGGTTTTCTTTGGATTGGTTGTTCAGATAGCCGTGTAAGCGCCAGCGCTATCACAAACTCCGAACCCGGTGATCTTTTTGTTCATAGAAACATAGCAAATATGGTAGTTCATACTGACATCAATATGCTTAGTGTACTTCAATACGCTGTTGAGGAACTGGAAGTTGAGCATGTCATAGTATGTGGTCATTATGGTTGTGAAGGGATTAAAACAGCACTCGATAACCAGCACCACGGTTTACTAAATAAATGGCTTAGACATATCAAGGATGTTTACAGACTTCATGAGAATGAGTTGCAATCAATCCAAAACCTGGAAGAAAAAACTGATAAGCTAGCAGAATTTAATGTTGAAGAGCAGGTTTTAAATCTTGCTAAAACCTCTATCATTCAGCATGCCTGGAAGACGTTACAGAAACCGACATTACATGGCTGGATTTATGATTTAAAAACAGGTTTGATAAAAGACCTGGTTACTATGGATAAGGATAATGATTTAGAAGAAATCTATAAATTCAACTTTAAAGAAAGAGGAGAAGGTCATTACGGATTCTATTAAATCGCAATATTTTCTTTTGAGCTAATTAATTCAGTACTAGTTTTGAAGTTATGCTGAATAATTTACTGGATCCAAGTATTCTGTTCTTCTTTCTTGGAGCGCTGGCTGTTCTTATAAAATCAGACCTTGAACTACCGTTTCCTATTCCAAGGTTCTTATCTATTTATTTGCTTTTGACTATTGGTTTAAAAGGTGGTTTTGAACTCTCACATGCTGGGTTTGATTCATACATACTAAAACCTCTGATTGCCGCTACCCTTTTTTCATTTATATCACCCATATACCTTTTTTATATCCTCAGGAAGAAGACAGGTAATGAAAATGCCGGAGCCATTGCGGCTACGTACGGCTCAGTAAGTGCAGTGACATTCATTACATCTATTGCTTTCCTGGAGAATCAAAATATAATGTATGGAGGATATATGGTTGCTGCTCTGGCACTCATGGAAAGTCCTGCAATTATTTCAGGATTGGCACTTGCCAATAAAGATGCCGGGGAAAAAGGTAAAGGAAAAATGAAAGAAGCCGTAAAGGAAGCCCTGACAAATGGAAGTGTGGTTTTACTTCTGGGAAGCCTACTGGTTGGATACTTTGCCAAATCAGGATCTGATTCAGTTTTATCAATGTTTACAAATGATCTTTTTAAAGGAATGTTGTGCCTGTTTCTACTTGACATGGGGATTGTAGCGGCTAAAAGACTTAGATCATTAAAAGATAAAGGTTTATTTCTATTACTTTTTTCCTTAGTAATTCCACTCATTCATGCAGTGATAGCAATCGGCGTTAGTTTAGCTTTAAATCTTGAAATGGGAGACGGTTTTCTGCTTTGTATCCTATTTGCCAGTGCCTCTTACATAGCAGTTCCAGCAGCAGTTAGAGCAGCACTTCCTTCTGCAAATCCCGGATTATTCGTACCTATGTCTCTTGCAATCACTTTCCCTTTCAATATTATAATTGGAATACCGTTATATTATTATTTATTTCAAATTGTTTACACATGAAACCTATAAAGAAAGTAGAAATCATAATTGGTCAAAAAGAGTCTGAAAAAGTGCTTCGACTATTACAAAAGTCTGGAATCACAGGGTATTCTTTGATCAAAAATGTACAGGGGATGGGTGAAAAATTTGAAAGAGATGGAGATTATCCTTCTGATGTTTTTTCCAATTATTACATTGTGATTGGATGTGATAGTAAGCAATTCGATAATATTAAAGAACCACTACGGGAAATTCTCATTGATAATAGTGGTGTTTGCCTGGTCTCAGATGCTGAATGGTTAATTCATTGATTAATGAATAGAAGAAAATACTTCCTTGTTTCTCTCATCTTTATTTTCAGCATTGGAGCAATTCAATCTTGTGCACCAAAAATGGGTGGGCATACTGTAACCGTTGTAAAACCAAAAAAAAGACTCTTCTTTAAGGGATACAGAGACAAGAAAGGGAAAATGAAGAAAAGAGTGAAAACCGTGAAATATAAAACTATTCACTAGTATGAAATGGATTTCCGTTTTAACAGTCTTTACTCTATTATCTGCTTGTAACACAAGTCAACTTTCGAATACAGCCCAGGAACAAAATTCATTGGGTGTATTAGCTGATTCTGCAATTGTGGCGAGTGCCCACCCCTTGGCTTCTGCTGCCGGTATTGAAATCCTCAAAAAAGGTGGGAATGCATATGATGCGGGAGCTGCTGTTCACTTTGCCTTAGCCGTAGTTTTTCCGGAAGCAGGAAATCTGGGAGGTGGTGGGTTTGCTATAATTAGAACAAAAGATAGAGAAATTGCATCCCTCGATTTTAGAGAAAAAGCTCCGGCTGCTGCCTTTAAAGAAATGTACCAGGATCAGGATGGTGCAGTTATAACAGAACTAAGCAGAATAGGACACAGAGCTGCCGGAGTTCCCGGTTCAGTGGATGGAATTTATAAACTACATCAAAAATATGGTAAGCTCCCCTGGTCAGAAGTGTTGAAACCAGCAATCAGACTTGCCTACTTTGGATATACTATTTCTTGTTTTAGTGCTGCAAACCTGAATGAAAAGCAGGATGATTTTAAACAGGCAAATAGGTTTTCACCGTGGACTGTGAAAGAAACAGGCTGGAATGAAGGAGACTCAGTAGTTTTAAAAGATCTTGCAGCAACATTAACCTTCATACAAAAAAATGGTCGGGAAGGGTTTTATGATGGAATTGTGGCAGATCAAATTGAAAAAGAAATGATTCTCGGAGGTGGACTGATTACCAAGGAAGATTTAAAAAATTATGAATCAGTTTGGAGAAAGCCACTGGAAGGAAATTATAAAGGTTATAATATCATTTCAATGCCTCCACCTTCTGCAGGAGGTGTTGCCTTACTTCAATTGTTAACCGGCGCTGAATTAGTAAATCTTTCAAAATATCAACATAATTCGGCTGAATACGTGAATTTATCCTCCGAGTTGGAAGCGAGAGTATTTGCCGACCGGGCCACTTATCTTGGAGATCCTGATTACTATGAGGTTCCTGTCGACATGCTGTTAAGTGAATCATATAATCAGGAGAGATTTAGTGAGATAAAAAAGAATAAAAAAACAGATCCTCAGGAAATTAAAGAAGGAGAAGTGGATGTAATTGAAAATGTACAGACTTCTCATTATTCCATCGTTGATTTGGAAGGAAATGCTCTTTCTGTAACGACGACATTAAATAGTTTTTATGGTTGTAAGGTAATGGTAAAAGGTGCTGGTTTTTTTCTAAACAACGAAATGGATGATTTTAGTGCAAAACCAGGTGTACCTAATCAATTTGGTCTTGTCGGCGCAGAAGCAAATGCTATTTTACCGGGTAAAAGAATGGTAAGCAGCATGACACCTACAATAGTTGAAAAAGATAACCAGCTTTTTATGGTAGTAGGAACACCGGGAGGATCTACAATCATTACAACAATATTTCAGGTGATCATGAATGTAATTGATCATAAAATGGGTATGCAGGAAGCTTTAAATGCTAAAAGAACTCACCATCAATGGCTCCCAGATAAAATACAGGTGGAAAATGATGCATTAACTGAAGAAACCCGTAATAAACTTACCGAGATGGGACATTCATTTAGAGAAAGAGATTACCTGGGACGTGTAAATGCAATTCTCATACTTAATGATTCCATGATGGAAGGTGGTTCAGACGAATTACCAGGTGATGATAATTCAATAGGATATTAATTCTTTAATATCGTAAATTCAACCCTACGGTTTAGTCTTCGGTTTTCTTCCGTATCATTTGGTGCTACAGGCTGTGAACCGCCAAAACCTTTTCCACTAAATCTTTTTCGATCTATACCTTTATCTGTTAAATACTCCATTACAACTTTCACTCTTTCTTCAGATAAATCCTGATTTAAAAATGCATTACCCACATTATCTGTATGACCATTAATTTGAATTTCCAGACTTGGATTATCCTCCATCATTTCAACCAGTAAATCAAGCTCATTTTGAGAACCCTCTATAAAATTGGCAGTACCCCTGTAAAAAAGTACATTTTTTAATTCAACAGTTGTACCAATATTCAGAGGCTGGAGTGGAATAACTATCAAATCCTGTGCTTGCAATTCCAGTGATGTGATCAATGTTTCATATTCAACATAGCCTTTTGCTTTGACCGTTATATTTATATCTTCTATTGACTCAGTTTTCCATTCATAAGGAGTTGAAGTAAACTGCGACATTTGAGGTTCAAGCATAATTTCTCCCCTAATAATTTCATCAGTTTCCATGTCCTTGAGTGTAAATACTTTGGTGTGGAATCCAACTTCGTCATTCAAGACAAATGAAACCGAGTCGATCTCAACAGATTCTATATCGCTTTGAATACGAATTCGCTTGATATCACCATAACCATCACTATCTGTTGTAGAACTAAAGTAAGCGTACTCATCACCTAGATTAAACACAAAAGATGTTTCGGATCCTTTGGTGTTAACTACACTACCCAGATTTTTAGGTTCCGTCCAGTTCTGCCAGGTATTATCTATTCTTTGAGTGATAAAAAGATCAAAGCTTCCTTCTCCTCCGCTGCCATTTGAAGCAAAAACTAATGTTTCATTATCGGCTGCAATAAAAGGTGAAAATTCCTGGAAAGGAGTATTTACTCTATATCCCAGATTTTTAGGCGCAGTCCAGGTACCATCATTCTTGAGATGAATAACATACAGATCTTCAACCCCAAAACTTGTTGTCCCTTCCATAGCAATAAGTATATGCTTTCCGTCAGCAGAAATGCTTCCGGACTGGTGAGTTGATTTATTATTAAAATACGGAACACTGAGTTTTTTAGAATTGATCAAAGAATTTCCATCAAATTCTGCGATCCAAATCTCTCCGGTAACCTTACCTAATTCAATGCTAGATCGGTTATAAGCAAATATATTTGTCTCTTTGATAAATCCAAGTGGACTAATATATGCATCTGGATGCACATTTGTAGAAGAACTTGGAGGCCGCCATGTCGAATCAAATTTAGAAAGCCATAAATCGAGGGGGTTATATTCTTCTCCTACACTACCTGGGTGATTTTTTCTTGATAGAATTAAAAGCTTCGAGCCTGGATCAATAGCAATAAACTTTTCATCATATTGTGAATTTACAAGACTTAAAGATTCGACTTCTCCGAAAAATTCAATTTGAGACTTAAGTGTAAATGATATTCCAATCAATAGGAAAAAAAAGATACCTCTCATTTTATGGATTATTTTTATATTTTTTTTGATTTTTTCTTGTTAAAAAAATTGGATTTATAAATAAACCAATATAAACTTGTATTATATTTTGAGTCACCGCTCAAAGATATACCAGAAACAAGTGTTATGAATAAAATTTAGGTCCGTTTTCTTACGGACCTTTATTTTTTTAATACCCCTTCGTTTTATCAACAAACGAATCTGGTTCCATTCCATTTATAATTCGGTGATGATTTTCTACTATTCTTGGAATTGCAGCTTCGATTTTTGTAACCACAGCAATATGTGGAGTTATGTAAGCATTTGGGTGTTCCCAAAGTTTACTGTTAGCCTGTAAAGGTTCTTCTGGAAATACATCGAGAAAAGCACCTGCTAATTTTCCACTTTTCAAAGCTTCCAATATGTCTTCATTGTTTTGATGAAATCCTCTTGCGACATTTATTAAGTAGCTGCCTTTATTAAGTTTATGAAACAAAGATTTACTTAGTATCCCTTTAGTTTCAGATGTAGCTGGTAACATACATGCCAAAATATTTACAGATTCAAGAAAATCATCCAATTCATTTTCGACAAAACTCTTCATCCCTGGAATTGATTTTCTGGTCATGCTATATCCACTAACATCAAAACCTAATGAAATCAATTTTGAAGCTAAATCACCACCTAGTTCCCCTACTCCCATAATTCCAACATGCATCGGTCTTTCCGGATTAAATTCCTGATCCCAAATCCTATTTTTCTTATCCTGAATGTATTTATCAAACTTCCTTTGAAAAAATAGTATAGCACCAATGCAATAATTTGACATGGGAATTGTAAGATGTTCACTAATTACTCTCGTTATATAAGCATCTTTTGGTAAGAACGGATCATTTAGGATATGATCAACACCTGCTCCTAATGAAGCTATATGTCGAACATTTGGAATTTCTTTAAAAAGGTCTTTTCTATGATTCCAAACAACTGCAGTGACGACTGCATCGGGATTAGTTATTTCTTTATCTATAATTATTTCCTCTTCAGGTAAATTTTCTTTTAGTGCTGAAATCCAGGGGCTAAGATCCTTGGTCTCTGAGCTAATTACTATTGACATCCTTCTGCTTTTTTCTGCTAACCCATCTACTATCTGCTTCCAAAAAACGCCAGGGTAATAATGCGTCTTCTTCAGCATAATCTACACCAATTCTTCTATCTTCTAAAATTTTTGGTTTGCTGTCATCTCCCAATTCGCTTATCCAAAGTGGTGAATCAACTAAATCCATGCCTGTCAGATCTTTTGAAATTGACAAAGACTGAGTTAAAATACCCGGTCCATTCCCCAGGTTTTGGATATTAGTTTTATCTCTTCTTGATTTCATTACTTCTATTCCATATACAGGCTCGATTGCCCTAATAAGAACTGCATCCGCAAAGCCTTTTCTATTTGTCACAATGTTAAATAAATGATGAATGCCATAGCATAAATAAACATAAGTCAGCCCCCCTTTTTCATACATAACTTCTGTTCGCCTAGTCCTTTTCAGAAATGCATGACAGGCTTTATCTTTTCTGCCATCATAGGCTTCGGTTTCCACAATTCTTCCTGCTGTTAGTTTCCCTTCTAATGAAGAAAATAGATATTTTCCTATCAATTCCCTGGCTACCAGGGTTGCCGGTTCCCTTTCATAGAAATCTCTGGTTAGTTTATTAAAGACCTTACCTTCAATCTTCAAAATTTACCTCCTGTATTTATATAAAATTAGGATCACACAATATCTACAATATAAATTAAGATAAAGTTTAAATTTGTGTAGAACTAAAAATTAAAACTGAAAAAATGAACAAGATTAAACTTTCATTTGCATTAATTGCATTTATCATATCGGCAGTTAGCACAGCACAAATCCGAACACCCCAGCCAAGCCCGGCCGGATCGGTTTCTTCAACTGTGGGGTTAACTGAAATAAGTATAGATTATTTCAGACCTGGGGTAAAAGAGCGTAAAGTATTTGGAGAAGGATCAGATTTTCTTGTTCCTTATGGTCAAATGTGGAGAACAGGTGCAAACTCTGGATCTGTATTATCACTAAGTACCGACGCAAATATTGGAGGTAAAGACATTAAAGCTGGTGAATACTTAATATTATCAGTTCCTGGAAAAGACCAATGGGAAATCATATTGTATTCAGATATCTCACTTGGTGGAAATGTGAATGGCTTTCAAAAAGAAAATGAAGTAGCGAGATTCACTGCAAATGCAATGAAAATCAGTAACTCTGTTGAGAGACTTACTTTCAACATTGCAGATCTCAGCGAAGATAATACTTCTGCAAATATCGAAATTACATGGGCTGACGTTAACGTTAAGATCCCAGTTAAGGTCGACTTTGATAAAATGGTTATGGATGAAATTGCTGCGAAGACAAAAGTTAATCCATCAAACTATGTTGCTGCTGCAAACTACTACCTAAGTACAGGAAGAGATCTTGAACAGGCGTTAGCATGGATCAACATGTATCTTGCAGAAGGTGAAAATTCAAAGCAATTTTGGAATGTTCATTTAAAAGCAAGAATACTTGCGGAATTAGGTAATAAAAAAGAAGCGATAAAAACTGCTGAAGAATCTTTGGCTGCTGCAAAAGCTAGTCCAAACGGAGACTTTGGCTACGTGAAAAGAAATCAGGATCTGATTGATTCAATAAAATAATATCACATCAACCCTTTAACCCTGGCAGCAAATGTCAGGGTTTTTTATTTCCCCCTGGACAATAGGTTAAAAATCCAGCTTAAAAAAATCGTAAGCCCGCAACCAATCGCATTGTACCATAAATATCCTATTGTTAGCAAATCATACTGAGTCAGGAAATGACAGACGATCACGGAGATTTCAGCAATAATGGCGGCATAAAAAACGGGGCTTCCTTTTACATTTTTTAAGAAAAAAGCAACCAGGAAAATCCCCAGAATAGTTCCATAAAATAATGAGCCAATTATATTGACAGCTTCAATCAGGTTTTCTGAATTCTTAGCCATCAAAGCAAATAGGATAGCCAAAACACCCCACAGAAATGTGAGTAATTTGGAAGCATTCAGGTATTGTGAATCTGTTCCCTTAGTATTGAACAATCTTTTGTAATAATCTACTGAGGCAGTTGAAGCTAAAGCGTTCAATTCCGATGAAGTGGATGACATGGCGGCCGACAGAATCACCGCAATTAACAGTCCGATGAATCCGTGTGGTAGATAATTCAGAATGAAAGTTAGAAAAACGTAATCTGCGTCTTTGGTCTCTATTGATTCATCTACTGCTACAATCAGGTCCTTGACATCTTTTCTAATTCCCTGTGATGCTATATCAAGGTCTTTAATTTCACTCGCTAATTCATTTCGGTTTTCCCCGGTAGCCGTAGAATACTCCAGTATTTTATCTTTTCTTAAGTCTGTAAGTCTTTCATATTCATTTTCAAGAGTATGATAGGTATCTGCTTCTGAACTATTCTCCAGAAGATCAATAGAGCTCTGTTTGAAATGAACCGGAGATTGATATAGAGTATAAAAAATGAAAACCATCACCCCGGTAAAAAGTATAAATAGCTGCATGGGTATTTTGAAAATAGCATTAAAGTAAAGACCCATTTTACTGGCTTTTACATCTTTACCTCCCAGATATCTCTGAACCTGAGACTGGTCTGTACCGAAATAGGACAACGCTAAAAATAAACCTCCTGTTATTCCAGACCAGAAAGTATATCTTTTCTCGAAGTTAAAATCAAAATCTACTGCTTTGGTTTTGCCTAGAATACTAGCAACATTGACTGCATCACCAAAAGAAATATATTTTGTAATCAGGTAAATGATAGTTCCAAAAGCGAAAAACATCCCCAACATTATGACAGCCATTTGTTGCTTCTGTGTAATCGCAACTGCTTTTGTTCCTCCGGACATGGTGTAAATAATTACCAATAAGCCGGTTACAATTATGGTGTAGTTAAGATTCCACCCCAGAATTGAAGATAAAATAATTGCAGGGGCATAAATTGTAATTCCTGCAGCCAGACCTCTTTGAATAAGGAAAAGTGTAGCTCCAAGTAATCTTGTTTTAAGATCGAATCTTTTTTCCAGGTATTCGTAAGCCGTATAGACTTTCAACTTATAATATATGGGAATAAAAACCGAAGTGACAATTAGTAATGCTATAGGGAGACCAAAATAGTTTTGAACAAACCCCATTCCACTCTCATAAGCTTGTCCCGGGGTTGAAATAAAAGTTATTGCACTTGCCTGAGTAGCCATTACTGACAACCCAATTGTGGACCATTTTAATGAGTTATCTCCAAGTAAATAGCTCTGAATATTTTTCTGGCCACGTGTTTTGTAAACTCCATAAACAACAATAAAAAGTAATGTCCCAAAGAGAACGATTAAATCTACCTGGTTCATTTATTGATTTTTGTTTTCTGAAGTTCCGATAGAGAGCAAATTCGCAAAAATTCTGAAGGCTCCGGGTACTCCAGCCGGCAATTCCCTAAACCATGAGTATCCTGTATATATGTAATTTCCCTTTCCATATTTTGCAATTAAAAGTCCACCTTTTCTGGCTTCTTCACCTGGATCATTTGAGGATAATAATGGTGTAAATTCATCATCCCACTCATTTGGGAAATAAAGCCCTCTTTCCTGTACCCAATCTTCAAAGTCCTCATCATTTATCTTATTTGGAACGTTAAAAACTGGATGTGATGGCTCTAATATTTCAACTTTCGCGTCTTCTACAGTTACCCGATCTCTGGATAACTTCAAAGGATAAGGTGCTAACTGATCTGTTACTAACCCCCTTGTAGTATTATACTGGACAATCAATGTTCCTCCATCATTAACATAATCAAATAGGATCTCATTTTTATAAGAAAGCCAGTCAACAGTATTAAAAGCCCTGACCCCCAGGACAATGGCATCATAATTTTGTAATGTACCTTCCAGAATGTCATCCTTTTCGAAAAGTTTAACATTATAGCCTATTTGTTCAAGGCTTTGAGGGATCTCATCTCCTGCTCCCTGGATATAGCCAATATTATTTCCGAATTTTTCAATGTCAATTTTGACTACTCTTAGTTTCGAATCCGGAAATATTGTTTGAATTGGAATATGGTCATATTGTATCAAATCAATTCCCTTAGAATATTTTTTACCATTATTAAGAATAACTTCAGGTATAATGTATTCCACACTTGATTGCTTCGGCGCAGTTATCATGAAACTAAAAATACTCTCCTCATTTTTTAGCCCCATCTCAAAGTCATAGGACACTGGATCAACTTTCCAGCCTTTGGGTGTATTTAATCGTACTTTCCCTGAAATATTCTCTCTTCCAGCTATCACCCTTACTTCAACATCCTTTGAGCTTTGACCATTAAAAATCAAAATCGAAGTGCTCAAGTTAGTCATTACAGGAGGTGAAATGACAATTGGTCTGTAAACCTCACCTTTAACCGGATCATTTCTTTTAAAAACAATAGGACGGACGATATCAATGTACTGTTCCTCCCACTTTAAGGTAAATCGGACATTTAAAGGATTGGGATTTTCAGGTAAACCGATAAATGAAGGATTTTCTACTTCATACATTCCCAAAGTACCTGATTTTTTCAACCAATAGGGGTTTGATATTTCCATATCCTCAGGTATCACCAATGAAATATCCGAATTGAATGCTTTATTATTTCTCAATTCGTAGTCAAAATTTTGATTCACTCCCCATGGCTCAAAAATTATTGACTCCAATTTCAAATTATTGTCAACTCTTGATATAGCTTCAATACTAAGCTTTATTGAGTCTCCTGCAACATATGAGTAATCTCCTGCGACAGCTTCAAGATATAAACCTGATATCATTTGTACCAGATCATCGATTTCCTTCAGCTTGATTTCTTTCCAAAACTGATCCGGTAATTTCATTAGTTCTAATCTTGCTTTGTAAAGACTGGATAATGTAGCATAGGGATCCTCAGAATTGTAAGATTTTTCAGCTTCCTTTAAATGCTTTTCAATTTGATCGGCACCTTTTACTCTATCCCAGCTTGTTTCAATTCCTCCTAAAATATCACCGGTTTCGACACCCCCCCACTGTTCAAGATACTCAATTTCATCACCTCTTCTACCTGTGGACCCAAAACCCTGACTTTTATGCATACTGCGGGAATAAGCAGACATTTCTGTATATGATATTCCCAGATTAGGATTATATTTTCCAACATTTAACTGAATAAATGCTGCTGTATCCATCTCTTCACCAGAAT